>DATMVI010000287.1:0-8207 GCA_035563275.1 Pyrinomonadaceae bacterium | reverse complement strand
CGCTCGCGCAGGGCGTGGCGGTCGCCGACGAGTTTGAGCGCGGACTTCGACTGGTAGCCGCGGCTCAAAAGCCACGACAGCTCGGCGGTCGCCAGCCGCAGCGCCGGCACGCGCTCGCCGCCGAAGATGTCCGCGTCCGCCGGGTGCGCGCCGCGGTGCCTGCGCCTGTCGGGACACATGGAAGAAGTTTCGGTTTCCCGGTCGCGAGTTTCGGGTTAAAGCTCAGCCGCGGCCGGACGCGGCTCATAAATCCGCGGGCGCGCGCCGGGACGTAAAAGATTGTGGAGCACCGGCACGAGTCTCGTTCAGGACGTTTCTTTAACTCGAAACTAATTCCTATGGCAGCCTACGAATTTGTGACCGTGTGGCGCTTCGACGCGCCGCTCGCGCCGGTCTGGGATTTGATCTACCGCGCCGAGGAGTGGCCGTCATGGTGGCGCGGCGTCCTGCGCGTCGAGAAGGTCGGCGAGGGCGGCGCCGACCACGTCGGCAGCGTCAGCCGCTACACGTGGAAGAGCAAGCTGCCCTACCTTCTGACCTTCGAGATGGAGACGACGCGCGTCGAGCCGCAGGCCGTCATCGAGGGGCGCGCCTTCGGCGAACTCGCCGGCCGCGGCCGCTGGCGTTTTTCGCACGACGCGGGCGTGACGACCGTCCGCTACGACAGTAGACAGTAGACAGTAGCCGGTAGCCAGCAGGAAGACTTCAGGCATCGTACCGTTCGCGTGTCGGGGTCGCCCGGCCCCGGCGCGGAGCGCTACTGTCTACTGACTACTGTCTACCGGCTACTTCTTCTTACCGACGACTTCCGCCTCGTGGCCGGGGGCGGCGAACTCGTCGTCGATTTTTTGCAGGAGCCACTGGGGGCGGTCGCCCTGCCTGCGCCCCTTCATGCGGAAGAGCCGCCAGCCGCCGCGCAGCCGCTTGCCTTCCAGCCGGAACCGGAGCGCGCCCTTGCGCCAGTCGGCGGCGGGGTCTTCCGTCTCCGGCTCGAAAGTCCCGATGTCCCAGCGGTAGACGCGCCCCGCGCCGTAAGTGCCCTCGGGCAGGACGCCCGTGAAGGTCAGGTAGGAGAGCGCGTGGTCGGGAACCTCGACGGCCAGACGCTTCGCCGCCGGGTCGAGCGAAGGCCCCTTCGGCACGGCCCAGCTCTTCAGCGTCCCGTCGATCTCCAGACGGAAGTCCCAGTGCAGCCGGCTCGCGTGGTGCTCCTGCACGACAAATTTCAACTTGCTCTTCATCGGAACAAAGTTTGCCACAAAAAGCAGTAGACAGTAGTCAGTAGTCAGTAGTCAGTAGGAAGACCTTCGGCGGCGAGTCGTCAGCGTGTCAGCGGCGACAGACTTAGTGCGGAGCCTACTGGCTACTGACTACTGACTACTGACTACTGTCTACTGCTTTTTAATCCCCTCGCGCAGCCGCTCTTCGGCGAGGCGGTCGGCGGCCTCGGAGGTGGGGACGCCGTCGCGGCGGGCGATCTCGAAGACGCGCAGCAGGGTGTCGTAAATCTCCTCGACCTGCCGGCGCGCGCGCCCGCGCTCCCAGCCCAGAAGCTCGATGCAGCCGTTGATGATGCCGCCCGCGTTGGCGACGTAGTCGGGCGCGTAGAGGATGCCGGCGGCTTCGAGCGCCGCGCCGTGGCGGGCTTCGAGCAGTTGGTTGTTGGCCGCGCCCGCGACGACCTCGACGCGCAGCGCCGGGATCGTCCGGTCGTTCAGGACGCCGCCGAGCGCGCACGGCGCGAAAACGTCGGCCTCGACGAAGTAAATCTCCTCGGGCGCGACGCGCTCGGCCCCGCACTCCTCGACGACGCGGCCGACGCGCTCCTCGTCCGTGTCCGCGACGATCAACTCCGCGCCGGCCGCGCGCAACTCCCGCGCGAGGAAGTAGCCGACGTGGCCGCAGCCCTGAAGCGCGACGCGGCGGCCCGCGAGGTCGTCCGTGCCCCAGCGGGCGCGGGCCGAAGCCTGCACGGCGCGGAAGACGCCGCGCGCCGTCACCGGCGAGGGGTCGCCGGAGCGGTCGAGCAGGCCGGCGACGTGGTTCGTCTCGCGGCGGACGATCTCCATGTCGGCGGGGCTCGTGCCCACGTCCTCGGCCGTGATGTAGCGCCCGCCCAAGCTCTCGACGAAGCGGCCGTGGGCGCGGAAGATGCGCTCGCGGTCGGCCGTCCGGCCGTCGCCGATGATGACGGACTTGCCGCCGCCGAGCGCGAGGCCGGCGAGCGCGTTCTTGTAAGTCATCCCGCGCGCGAGGCGGAGCGCGTCGGTGACGGCCTCCTCCTCGCTCGCGTAGCGCCAGAGGCGCGCGCCGCCCACGGCCGGGCCGAGCCGCGTGCTGTGGACGGCGATGACGCCGCGGTAGCCCGCCTCCGGGTCGGAGGCCGTCACGAGCAGCTCGTACTCGCCGCCGGTCTGTCTCTCGTTGATGTACATAGGAATTTGTAAAAGGCCGGTGCCGGGTGTCAGGTTTCGGGGGCCGGCGAAGACATCCGCTTTTTACCCGGCACCCCGCGCCGGGCAGCCGACACCCATTTTCCGCCCTATCATTACGAGTTCGCGGGCGAGTTTGTTAGTACCATTTTCCCGGCGGCGGCGAGTGCCAATCCGGCCGGGGCCGCGCCCGTTCATCACGGGCGCAGTCCGTTTCGTCACACCGGGCTTCACAGGCCCGGCCGGGTGCGTTTATAGTGTCGCGTTTCGCGCCCGGCAGCCGGCCCCGGCCGTGGCCTCAAGGGGCGCGCCCTCACGGCTGGCGCGGACTCTCCCGCCGGGGCGGAAGCGGCATCACTTCTGAACTTGCTGGCGTAGGACGGGACGGAGGCGAAGGTGTCTGGAGCTGACTTTGCGGGGGCGCGCGGCGCGGCGGCCGGGAACGTGTGGTGGCAGAGGCGCTGGGCGCTGTGGGCGGCCGTCTTCGGCGCGTGGACGGTCATCGCCTTCTTCTTCACCGGCCAGCTCTACTACACGACGCTGCTCGGCGAGCGGCCGCTGTCGTGGCGCTCGGTGGCCTCGCAGCAGTTCATCTACCCTTACCTCTGGGCCTTCGGCACGATCATCGTCCTGCGGCTCGCCGGGCGCTTCCCCGTCGAGGGCCGGAGGCTGTGGCGCAACCTCCTGCTCCACGTCCTCCTCGCCACGCTCTTCGCCGTCGTCATCACCGGCGCGTTCCAGATCATCAACCACTTCGTCAACGTCGAGGGCCGCCCCTACACGCCGTGGGCGACGCTCCAGTGGATCATTTTCAACTCGTCGGAGAACTACGGCATCTACGGCATCATCCTCGTCCTGCACTCGGCCTTCCGCTACTACAAGCGCTCGCGCGAGGGCGAGCTGCGCGCCTCGCAGCTCGAAGCGCAACTGTCGCGGGCGCAGTTGCAGGCCCTCAAGATGCAGCTCCAGCCGCACTTCCTCTTCAACACCCTCCACTCCATCTCCGCCCTCGTCCACAGAGACCCGGACTGCGCCGACCGCATGATCGCCCGCCTCGGCGACTTCCTCCGCCTCACCTTGGAGAACTCCGGCGCGCAGGAGGTCTCGCTGCAGAAAGAGCTTGAGTTCCTCAGGTGCTACCTCGAGATCGAGCGCGTCCGCTTCCGCGACCGCCTCACGACGCGGATGGACATCGACCCGCGGACGCTCGACACGCCCGTCCCCAACCTCATCCTCCAGCCCATCGTCGAGAACGCCCTGCGCCACGGCATCGCCCCGCGCTCTTCGCCCGGCCGCATCGAAATTTCCACGAAACGGGATAACGACTCGCTGCGTATACAGGTGAAGGACAACGGGCCGGGGCTTCCGGCCATCTCAAAGCCGAACGGCAGGTTCAGGGAGGGCGTGGGGCTGGCGAACACGCGGGCAAGGCTGGCCCGGCTCTACGGCGGGTCGCACCGCCTCGAACTCGCCAACGCCCCCGAGGGCGGGCTGGTCGTGACGCTGGAAATCCCCGCCCACCGCGGCCCCGAGCACCTGAACTGAACGCCTCGTCGCCGTCCGCTGTCCCAACGCACCTGAAATACTTGAAACGCCGGAGGGTTTTTCGCCACAAACTCCTGCGGCGTGGTGTTTTATGTATTGTGGGTGGCGGGCCGCGGGCCGCGGGTCGAGAAGCGACTTGTCTTTCTCATCCGCAGTCAGCCGCCCGTAATCCGCAATCAGCCTCACCTTTTCGAAAGGGAGAACAGATGACGGACTCCGCCGAACGGGCGCCGCTGCGCGTCCTCGTGGTGGACGACGAGCCGCTCGCGCGCGAGAAGATTCGCGGGATGGCCGACCTCGACGCAGACCTCCGCGTGATCGGCGAGTGCGCCAACGGCGCCGAGGCCATCGAGGCGATACAGAACTTGAAGCCCGACCTCATCCTGCTCGACGTGCAGATGCCCGAGGTCGGCGGCTTCGCCGTGCTCGAAGCCCTCAAGGACGACTCGCTCCCGCCCGTCATCTTCATCACGGCCTACGACCACTACGCCGTGCGCGCCTTCGAGGTGCACGCGCTCGACTACCTCCTGAAGCCCTTCGACCGCGAGCGCTTTCAGGCGGCGATGGAGCGGGCCAAGCGCCAGATCAGGCGCGAGTCGTCGAACGGGATCGACGAGCGCATCATCGCGCTCCTCGAACAGCTCCGCGAGCCGGCGCGCTACAGCGAGCGGCTGGTGGTCAAGACGGGCGGGCGCGTCTTCTTCCTCAACACGGACGAGATCGACTGGATCGAGGCCGAGGGCAACTACGTCAACATCCACACCGTCGCGAAGAAGTCGTACCTCCTGCGCGAGACCATCTCCAGCCTCGAAGCGCAGCTCGACCCCAAGGAGTTCGTCCGCATCCACCGCTCGGCCATCGTCAACATCAACCGCATCAAGGAACTCCAGCCGTGGTCGCACGGCGAGTACCACATCCTCCTCCAAGACGGAACCCGCCTCACCCTCTCGCGCTCCTACCGCGAGAAGCTGCAATCGGCGCTCGGCAACAGCCTGTAAGGGAGGGTCAAGGGCGCCGGGCGTCGGGGAAAGACAGGCTCTTCCCCGACGCCCGGCGCCCTTTATCTGTAGCCTTCCGCCTGCAACGCGAAGAGTTCGGCGTAGAGGCCGCGGCGGCCGAGGAGCTGGTCGTGGGAGCCGTCCTCGACGACGCGGCCCTCGTCGAGGACGACGATGCGGTCGGCCATCCGGACGGTCGAGAAGCGGTGGGAGATGATGACGGCCGTGCGCCCGCGCATCAGCTCGGCGAAGCGGCGGAAGACCTCGTACTCGGCGCGCGCGTCGAGCGCCGCGGTCGGCTCGTCTAAGACGAGCACCTGCGCGTCGCGCATGTAGGCGCGCGCCAGAGCCACCTTCTGCCACTCGCCGCCCGACAAGTCCACCCCGCCCTCGAAGCGGCGGCCGAGCATCTGCCGGTACCTCCCCGGCAGCCGCGGCAGAAGCGACGCCGCCAGAGACTTCTCCGCCGCCGAGACGATCGAGGGCGGCGCGCCGCCTTCGCCCCCCGCCCCCGCCGCCTCTCCCGCCTTCGCCGCCTCGCCCGCCCGCGTCTCTTCCTCCTCGCGCGCGTCGAGGTAGTCGCGCACCTCTCCGATCTCGCCGACGCCGACGTTCTCGTCGAAGCGCAGGTCGTAGCGGAAGAAGTCCTGAAAGATGACGCCGATGCTCTGGCGCAGACTCTCAAGGTCGTACTCGCGCAGGTCGCGCCCGTCGAGCAGAATCCGCCCCTCGGTCGGGTCGTAGAGCCGCGCGAGCAGCTTGACGAGCGTCGTCTTGCCCGCGCCGTTGCCGCCCACGAGCGCGAGCCGCTCGCCGGGGCGCAGACCGAACGACACGCCGCGCAGCGCCCACGCCTCGCCGCCGGGGTACCGGTAGCCCACGTCCTCGAAGACGAAGCCCTCGCGCAGCGGGCGCGGCACGCGCGGCGCCCCGGGGCTCGACGCGATGGTCGGCCGCGTCTCGAAGAAGTCGAAGAGGTCTTTGAGGTAGAGGCAGTGCGTGTAGATGTCGCGCGCGCCCGAGAGGAGGCGCTGCGTGATGTCGCGGCTGCGCAGGAACGAGGCGGCCAGAAACGTCAGAGAGCCGAGCGTGATGGCCCCCGTGACGGCCCGCAGGAGGATGAAGGCGTAGGCCCCGTAGTAGCCCGCGAGGCCGACGAGCGCGAGCGCCGACGAGACGAGGCTGCGGCGCAGCGCGAGCGCCTTGTTCTCCGCGTAGAACTTGTCGGCCAGCGCGCGGTAGCGCTCGACGAGCCACGGCGCGAGGCCGAAGAGCTGCACCTCCTTCGCCGGCCGGTCGCTGGCGCCGAGGAAGCGCAGGTAGTCGAGGCGGCGGGCCTCGGGCGTGCGGCGGTAGAGCAGCGAGTATTCGAGCGCGGCGAAGTGGGCCTCGCCGAGGAGGCCCGGCAGCACGGCCACCGCGAGCAGCGGCACGAGCCACGGGCTGTAGACGGCGAGGGCCGCGCCGAGCGAGGCCAGCGTCAGAGCGTCCTGCCCCATCGAGAGCAGTTGCGCGAGCAGGCCGAGGCGGCCCGTGGTCTGCCGGCGCGCGCGGTCGAGCTGGTCGTAGAAGGCCGGGTCTTCGAACTGGTAGAGGTCGAGCGTCGCCGCGTGTCTCATCAGGAGCACGCTCGTCCGGTTCGAGAAGAGGTCGCCGAGCAGACTCTCGACGACGGAGGAGGCGCGCGACAGCAGCTCGCCCGCGAAGGCGAGCGCGACCTCCAGCGCCACCAGCCGCCACAGCCGCGCCGCGTCCACCTCGCCGGCGCGCGCCGCCACCACCGCGTCGATGATGAGCTTGCCGACCCAGAGGACGGCGACGGGGACGAAGGCGCGCACGAGCCTGAGCGCCGCCATCGCGAGCGTGAGCCACGGCTGCGTCTGCCAGACGAGCTTGAGGAAGGGCGGGATGCGGCGGAAGGCCGCGAGCCTCTCGCGCAGGCCCGGCGACTCCGGGGCGGCGGGCTGCCGGCGCGTCCATGAAGAGCGGGATGACATCTCTCGGAAAACAGTTCAGCCCCCGGCAGGCTTTCAGGGTGACGATGTTGACGGGAGCCCCCGGAGACACGACGAGGGGCGACTCGACGCGCGGCAGCGCGCGGCGCGGCGAGCAGGCGCAAAAGGTCGGCGAAGCGGTTGAGGCCGGCGCGGTCGTTGACGACGTGGCGGACGGCCGGGTCGAGCCGGCAGAACCTCCGGCGGTCGTGCGGCGTGATGACGCAGACGCGGCGCGGGCACGCCAGCCGTCAGCCCGTTAAGATTGAACAGAGCGCGGCGATGATACCACAGCGGCCGCGGGGCGCTCCCGGCGGCCGCTTTGCGGCGCGCCGGGCGGCGTGTATCCTTCGTCGGAAATTTCGGAAATCAAGGAACGGCGAGGCGGCTTGATGAGCGAAGCGACGCGGCAGACCTCCGCGGAGGTTCTTTCGGCCGAAGAGATTCGGTCGCACTTCCCGGCGCTGGAGCGCACGCACAACGGCGAGCGGGTCGCCTACTTCGACGGGCCGGGCGGGACGCAGGTTCCCCGCCGCGTCGTCGAGGCGATGACCGACTACCTCTTCCGCCACAACGCCAACACGCACTGGGCCTACCCGACGAGCGCCGAGACGGACGCCCTCCTCGATGAGTCGCGCGCGGCTCTGGCCGATTTCCTCGGGGCCACGCCCGGCGAGATCGTCTTCGGCCAGAACATGACCTCGCTCGCCTTCCACCTCTCGCGCGCGCTCGGGCGGGTGTTCAAAGAGGGCGACGAGCTGGTCGTCACCGAGCTCGACCACCACGCCAACGTCGGGCCGTGGCAGGCGCTCGAACGCGAGCGCGGCGTGAAGGTTCACGTCGTCAGGCTGCTCGTCGAGACGGGCGCGCTCGACTGGGCAGACTTCGAGCGCAAGGTGTCGCGGCGGACGCGGCTCGTCGCCGTCGGCGCGGCCTCGAACGCGCTCGGCACCCTGACCGACCTCGCGCGCGCGGCCGAGTTGGCGCGCTCAGCCGGCGCGTACTTCTTCGTGGACGCCGTCCACTCCGCGCCGCACGTGCTGGCGGACGCGCGCGCGTTGGGCTGCGACTTCCTCGGCTGCTCGGCCTACAAGTTCTACGGGCCGCACGTCGGCGCGATGTTCTGCCGCCGCGAGCTGCTCGAAACGCTCCCCTTCCCCAAGCTCCAGCCCGCGCCCGAGGACGCGCCCGAGCGCGCCGAGCTGGGCACGCTCAACCACGAGGGCATGGTCGGGGCG
>DATMVI010000286.1:0-9800 GCA_035563275.1 Pyrinomonadaceae bacterium | reverse complement strand
AGCCCCGCCGCCGCCGCCGCGCCCGCGAGGAGGAAACGCCTGCGCGAGAACTCTTCCGAACGCCCCCGACCCTGACCGTCTGCCATCCGCCACCTTCGCCCTTTATCTTAAGATTGGGCCTGACCCAAAGCCTCGTCGATGTAGATGCACCAGACGTGCAGCAGCATCAAATGCACCTCCTGCACGTGGGCCGTGCTGTCGCTCGGCACGGCCAGAACGTAATCGGCCGCGCCGCCCACCAGCCCGGCCGCGCCCGTCACGGCCACCGTCACGGCCCCGCGCGCGCCGGCCGCGGCGAGGCCCCGCCGGACGTTCTCCGAGCGCCCGCTCGTCGTGAAGCCGAAGGCCACGTCGCCCCTCTCGGCGAGCGCCTGCGCCTGCCGCTCGAAGAGCGCCTCGTAGCCGAAGTCGTTGGCGATGCAGGTCACGGTGCCGGGGTCGCTTGAGAGCGTGACGGCGGGGAAGGGCTGGCGCGTGGCGTCGAAGCGCCCGAGCAGTTCGCCGACGAGGTGGCTGGCCTGCGTGGCGCTGCCGCCGTTGCCGAAGGCGATGACCTTGCGGCCCGCCCGCAAAGCCTCGACGGTCACGCGCGCCACCTCCTCGGCCCGCCCGGAAAGCTGCGCGCCGGCCCGCTCGACGGCGCGCGCGTGCGCGGCGAAGTGTTGCGCGATGCGAGACTCTGCCATCTCCGTTGACGCCTTCGTGTGGTTCGGGGAGCCCGCGGCCGGCGGTCTCGAACGGCCGCCTTTAAGTCTTGAGCCCGCCCCGCGACTTGCCGAGCTGGTCGGCCAGCACGGCCAACAGCAGCACGACGCCGAGGGCGATCTTCTGCATGTAGGGGTCTACGCCGTGGAGGTTCAGCCCGTTGTTGAGGACGCCGATGAAGACGGCCCCCCAGAACGTGCCGATGACGCTGCCGCGCCCGCCCGTCAGCGACGTGCCGCCGACCACGACGGCCGCGATCACGTCCAGCTCGTACTGAATCCCCGCGTTCGGCACGCCCGCCCCCAGACGCGACGCCAGCACGAACCCGGCCAGCCCCACCAGCAGCCCGTTGATGACGTAGACGAGCGCCGTCACCAGCTTCGTGTTCACCCCGGCGAGGAAGGCCGCCTCGCGGTTGCCGCCGACGGCGTAGACGTAGCGGCCGAAGACCGTGTGCCTCAGCAGGAACCAGCCGGCCGCGAAGACCAGCACCATCAGCAGCACCGGCAGCGGCACGCCCAGCACGCGCTCCTTGCCGACGAAGCCGAAGCCCTCCGGCAGGTTCCCCACCGAGCGCCCGCCCGTGACGACGAAGGCGAGGCCCCGGCAGATCGTCAGCATGGCGAGCGTGGTCACGAACGGCGGCACGTTGAAGCGCGCGACGACGACGCCGTTGAAGAGGCCGACGGCGAGGCCGATGCCGACGGCCGCGCCCGCGCCGGCCGCGACGCCCCAGCCGCCGTCGCCCGCGAGCATCGCCGCCGCCACCCCGGCGAGCGCCACCACCGACCCGACCGAGAGGTCTATGCCGCCCGTCAGGATCACCATCGTCATCCCGACGGCGAGGATGCCCGTGATGGCGATGCTCAGCGCGACGTTGACGAGGTTCGGGACGGAGAGGAACTGCGGCGCGATGGCCGCGAACACCGCCGACTCGGCGACGATGGCGACCACGATCACGTACTCCGCCACGCGCTGCCAGTTGAAGCGGCCCGCGCCCGCCCCCGCCCGACGGTCTGTCACGACCTCGCTCATCCCTTCAAGCTCCGGCGTCGCCGCGGCCGCCCCGCCTCGCGCCGCGCCCGGTCACCTCCCCGCCGCCCCGGCCGCGCCCTTCAGCGAGGCCGCGTCCACCATCCTGATCGGGACGGCCACGCTCGGCGGGGCCTGCCCGCCGCCGAGGTGCGTGCTGATGACCTCGACGGTCCTGAGGCCGATGTCGCGCGGCTGCTGGGCCACGTCGGCCTTGAGCGGGCTGCCGCGCTCGATGGCCCTGACCGCCTCGGGCGTCGCGTCGTAGCCGACGATGACGATGTCGGAGCGGCCGCGCGTCTCGGCGGCCGAGAGCGCGCCGAGCGCCGAGTCGTCGTTGATGCCGAAGATGGCCTTCAGCTCGGGGTGGCCCTGAAGCATGTCCTCGGCCGCCTTGAGCGCGCGGTCGCGGACGCCGCCGCCGTTCAGGACGGCGACGACCTTGAGGCCGGGGTGCTTGGCCAGCTCCTCCTTGAAGCCGTTCTCGCGGTCGAGGCCGGTCTGCACCTCCTGCTGGCCGATGATGCCGACGCTGCCCTGACCGTTGAGCGCGCGCGCGACGTAGTCGGCCGCCATCCGCCCGCCGGCGAGGTTGTCGGAGGCGACGTGCGAGACGACCTTGCCGCCCTGCGCCGCGATGTCGGCGGTGAAGACGGGGATGCCGGCCGCGTTCGCCTGATCGATGGCCGGGCCGATGCCCTTCGAGTCGGCGGGGCAGACGACGATGGCGTCCACCTTCTGCACGATGAAGTTCTCGATCTGCGACTGCTGCTTGGCGAGGTCGAAGTCGCCGGAGGTGACGGTCAACTGGTAGCCGAGTTTGTCGGCCGCCTCGCGCAGCCCCGCCTCAAGCTCGCGGTAGAACTCGTGCTCGCGCGTCAGCAGCGTCACCCCGATGCGCTTGCCGGCCGAAGCGCCCCGGCCGCCGCCGCCGTTCGTCTGCCCGGCCGGCCGGCAGGCGACGCCCGCGAGCGCGCACAGGAGTCCGGCGACACCGAGCACGTAGGAGATTGTTTTCATCGAAGCCGTTGGCCTTTCAAGGAGTGGAAAGCGCCGATAGAAAAACACAAAGTCCGGTGGAAGTCAAAAACCTCCCGGCGCGGGGCCGCGGCCGTTTTGCGCGCGGCGCTCCTGCGGTAAGATGGCGCGGCCCGCGCCGACCGGGCGCGCCCGGATGAGCCAACATGGAAAAGAGAAAAGTCGCCTTCGTCCACACCTCGCCGCCCGCCGTCGGGCCTCTGATGCGCTTCTACACGGAGTCGGCGCCGGAGCTTGAGATCACCAACCTGCTCGACGACGGGCTGCTGCGCCTGCTCGCGGCCGGCGACCACCGGACGGCCGAGGCGCGCTTGCGCGACATGCTCGGCGTCGCCGCCGGAACCTACGGCGCGGAGGCCGCGATGATCACGTGCTCGTCGGTCTCGAAAGAGATGGTCGGGAGGCTGGCCGAGTCCTTCGCGCTGCCCGTCATCAAGATCGATTACCCGATGGCGCGGCGCGCGGTCGGCGCGGGGCGCCGCGTCGGCGTCGCGGCCACCTTCCCGCCGACGCTCGGCCCGACCTCGAAGCTCATCTCGGAGGCGGCGGCCGAGGCCGGGGCGGAGATCGAGATCGTGCAGGAGGTCGCGCCCGGGGCTTACGACGCCCTGCTCTCGGGCGACGCCGAGCGCCACGACGAGCTTCTGCTCGAGTGCGTCGAGCGCCTCGTCGGGCGCGACGTGGCGGTCGTCGTGCTGGCGCAGGTCTCGATGGCGCGCGTCCTCCCGAAGCTCGAAGGGCGCGTCCGCGTGCCCGTCCTCTCCAGCCTCCAGACCAGCCTCGAAGCCCTCCGCGCCGCGCTGCCGAACGCGGGTTGAGGAAGAAGATGTCTTCCGACCCGCGACCGCCTCTGCTCTTCGCCGCCGTGGCCGACGACGACACGGGCGCGAGCGACCTCGCCGGCATGCTCGCCGAGCGCGGCGTGCCCACGCTCCTCGTCATAGACCTGCCCGCGCCCGAGCAGTTCTCCGAGTGGGGCCGCGGCTACGCGGCGGTGGTCATGGCCGAGGGCACGCGCAACGTCGCGCCGGCCGCGGCCTACGAGCGCACGCGCGCGGCCGTCCGGCTTTTGCGAGCGAGGCGGCCGCGCCTCTTCCAAATCAAGTATTGCAGCACCTTCGACTCGACGCCCGAGGGCAACATCGGCCCCGCGATAGACGCGGCGCTCGACGAGCTGGGCGAGGCGTTCACCGTCGCCGTCCCGGCCCTGCCCGTCAACGGCCGGACGACCTATCAGGGCTACCACTTCGTCCACGGCCGACTGCTCAGCGACTCGCCCATGCGGCATCACCCGCTGACGCCGATGACCAACCCGGACCTCGTCGACCTGCTCGCGCGGCAGACGCGCCGCAAGGTCGGACTCGCCCCGCACGCCGCCGTCGAGGCGGGCGCGGAAGCGCTCGGCGAACACTTCCGGAGGCTGCGCGCCGAAGGCGTCGCGGTCGCCGTCGTGGATTGCCTGCACGACGTTCATCTCCAGACCATCTGCCGCGCGGCCGCAGACCTGCGACTCGTCACCGGCAGCTCGGCCTTCGGGATGTTTCTGCCCGACCTCTGGCGCGAGCGCGGGCTGCTCGCCGAAAGCGTGGGGGCGCCTTTGCCGTCGCCCGAAGCGTCCGCGCCGGGCGCGGGCTGCCTCGTCGTCGCCGGCAGTTGCTCGGAGGCCACGCGGCGGCAGAACGAACGTTTCGCGGCCGGGGGCGCGGCCGTCCACAAACTTTCGGCGACGGATTTGATTGCCGGCGCGCCAGACCTCGCGGCGCTCGCGCGTCAGTTGCGCGGCGAACTGGCGGCGGGGCGTCACTCTCTTTTGACCACCTCGGCCGGGGCGGAGGAGGTGAGGCGGGCGCAGGAGTGGGGCGCGGGGCGGGGGCTGAGCGTGCCGGCCGTGGGCGAGGCCGTCTCTCAAGCCCTCGCAGACCTCGTGCTGGCGGTGCTGGAAGGCGGGACGGCCGGCGGCCTCCTTGTGGCCGGCGGCGAGACTTCGGGCGCGGTCTGCCGCCGGCTCGGACTCGGCGCGCTGCGCGTCGGCAAAAACATCGAGCCGGGCGTGCCCGTCTGCTTCGCGCTGGGCCGCTTCCGGCTCCCCGTCGTCCTCAAGTCCGGCAACTTCGGCGGCGAAGATTTTTACGGCAAGGCGCTGCGAGCCCTCGCGCGCCCCGCGGAGTTCTTCGTCTGAAGCGGCGCGAGGCTCACGCCGGGGTGCGGCCGAAGTCGTCCTGCAAGCGCACGATGTCGTCCTCGCCGAGGTAGTCGCCGCGCTGCACCTCGATGAAGACGAGCGGCGCGGCCCCGGGGTTCTCGACGCGGTGGGCCGCGCCCGTCGGCACGTCTATCGCCTCGCCCGCGCGCACCGTGACCTCGCGGTCGTCGAGCGTGACCTTCGCCTCGCCCGCGACGACCACCCAGTGCTCGGCCCGCCGCGCGTGCTTCTGGTAGCTCAGGCGCTTGCCGGGCAGCACCTCGATGCGCTTGACCTTAAAGCCTTCGCCCTCGTCGAGCACCGTGTAGGTGCCCCACGGCCGCCGCTCGAACCGCGGCGAGGTGTCGTCCGCCTCGTTCTCACCCACTGGCTTCAGCCCTCCCGGCCGGCGCGCGCGCCCGCCTCAAACTCAAACCCTGACGAGATGCTTGTCGTACCCGGCCCTGATTAACTCCTCGCCCGCGGCCCAGACCTCGGCGGGGATGTCCTGATGAATCTGAAACCCCTTCGCCGGGTAGACCCTGATCCGCTGCAAGTCGCCGACCATGATGCTGACGACCTCGTCGGCCGACAGCGCGGGGTTGGCGTACTCCTTCAGGTACTCGTCGAAGGAGACCTGCGCCGAGGTGACGAGCGCCTGCTTCTCCGGCCAGAGCTTCCTGAAGGTGGCGTAGCTGCGGCGCTCCATGTAAGGCTTCTGCACGAGGATGAACTTCGCCGGGTCGATGCCCCGCTCGGCCAGAAGCCTGCGCGTGAAGGTGACGTTCTCGCCCGTGTTGGTCGAGCGGTTCTCGACGAGGATGCGCCCGGCCGGCACGCCCATCCCCCGCGCGGTGCGCGCGAACTGGTCGGCCTCCGGCTCGCTCCACATCCCGCGCGTGATCGTGCCCAGCCCGCCGGAGAAGATGAGCAGGGGCGCCCAGCCTTCGAGGAAGAGTTGCGCGCCGCGCTCGGCCACGCGGCTGTCGTAGCTACAGAGCACGAGCACCGCGTCGGCCCGTTCGAGCCGGTGGTTGAGGCGGTGGTAGTGCCAGACCTTCTCGGCTAGGGCGTGGGTGCGTGCGTCCATCGTCTGCCGGGTCTTGAAGCGGCGACCCCTTCAGCCCTCGAAGCGGACGGAGCGCGTGTCGCGCTCGCGGCCGGTCGGGACGCACAGGGGCTCGTAGAGTTCGGGCCGGCGCGCGCTCAGCCAGCGCCGGCCGGAGGAGGTGGGCAGCAGCTCGGCGTCGAGGTCGGCCACCACCATGTCGTCGTCGGCCTTGCAGGTCTCGGCCAGAATCTCGCCGTAGGGGTCGAGGATCATGGCGTTGCCCGTGCGCACCTCGTCGTCGTCGGTGCCGACGCCGTTGCTGAAGAGGAGGAACATGCCGTTGTCGTGCGCCCGCGAGGGCAGCCAGCGCATCAGCCAGCCCCTCCCTTTCGGCCCGCGCAGCTCGGCCTCGATTGCCGCCGGGTCTTCCCCGCGCCGCTCCCAGAGCGAGGGGTCAATCGCGCCCATCGCGCGCGGGCTGCGCGAGCGGCAGCCGCCGGTCTGGTGCGGGGCCATGAGGATTTCGGCCCCCTTCAGCGCCGTCATGCGCGCGTTCTCGATGATGTTGTTGTCGTAGCAGATGAGGACGCCGACGCGGCAGCCGTGCGGGGTGTCGAAGACCGTGAAAGAGTCGCCCGACTTCATGTGCGGGCCTTCGAAGGCGTGGAGTTTGCGGTGGCACGCGGCCCGCCCGTCCGGCATCGCGACCACGTAGCTGTTGTAGAGCGACCCGTCCTCGCCGCGCTCGATCAGCCCGGCCCCGATGGTCATCCCGTGCTCGGCCGAGAGCGCGAGCAGCAGTTCGGTCGAGGGGCCGGAGGGGACTGGCTCGGCGAGCGCGTCCACCTCTTCGCGCGGCAGGCGGCGGACGTGCCAGTAGCCGGTGACGCACATCTCGGGGAAGGCCACCAACTCGACGCGGCGCGCGGCCGCCAGCCCGACGAAAGCCCGAATCTTGTTCAGGTTGGCCGCCTTGTCGCCCGGCGCGTGCTGGAACTGCACGGACGCGGCGCGGATGTTCCTCATGGCCGACAAGATAACCCCTCGCAGGCCCGGCCTCAAAATACGGCGGGGCCGCGCGACGCGCCTACCCGACGCGCGCGGCCCCGCCGCAGCGCCCCGCCTCCGGCCGAAGGCGGGGGCACTCGGAGGTGCGCCCCCTCGCGCACCCCTTTCTTAATCCCCGACGTAAATGCCCACAGTCGTGCGGCCCCTTCGTGATATATTCCGCCCGTTCCAGTCTTTGAAAACTAATGCGACGGTCGGATGCGTGGCTCGCCTCAACCTCAAAGCTGAGTGATGAGCATCGCCGTTGAGCATGAAAGGTTCATACTCACGGCGACGAAGTTGAGCGGACGCATTGTAGGGACATTTAGCCTTGAACGCAAGCTAAAAGTTCACGTCCCGTTAGGGGGTAATTCCTAATGGGGCGGACTTCGCGCGAGAAGCCTGCGCGGCTTGCCGAAAAGCTAATCCGGATACGCGAAGCTCTCGGCCTTTCGCAGAACGAAATTCTGAGCCGCTTGGGGCTGACGGAGAGGTTGAACAGAGACGACATCTCGAAGTACGAGCGCGGGGTGCGTGAGCCGTCTTTACCCGTCTTACTTCGCTATGCGCGGGCGGCGGGTGTCAGCACGGACGTTCTGATCGATGACGAGTTAGACCTACCCGCAAAGCTGCCGAGCGCGGCGAGGCACGAAGGCGTGAGGCGTCGTCGAAAATAAATCCGTGTCCCTCACATGAGTCTCACCATTTTTTCTGCGTCTGCTCACTCCGCGCCCGCGGCGGCGGCTTTGGTCTGCTCGCCTTCCAAGAGGGCGCGCTTGCGTTCGAGGCCCCAGCGGTAGCCGCCGAGGCTGCCGTCTTCGCGCACCACGCGGTGGCAGGGCGTGACGAGCGCGACCGGGTTCGAGGCGCAGGCGCGCGCGACGGCGCGCACGGCCGTCGGGTGGCCGAGCGCGCGCGCCACGTCGCCGTAAGAGCGCGTCGAGCCGTAAGGGATGCGGCGCAGCTCCTCCCACACGCGCCGCTGGAAGGCCGTCGCGCGCACGTCCAGAGGCAGGTCGAGCGAGGTCTGCTCGCCTTCGAGGTGGCGCAGGATGGCCCCGACCCACTCGCCGAGCGCGGCCGCGTCCCTTTGAATCTCGGCCGCGCTGAACTCGGCCGCCAACGCGCTCTCCAACTCCTCATCGTTATCGCCCAAGCGGACGGCGCACAGCCCGCGCGCGGTCGCCGCCACGAGCAGACGGCCGAGCGCGCAGCCGACGACGGCGTAGTTGATGCGCACGCCCGACCCGCCGCGCGCGTAGACGGCCGGCGTCATCCCCAGCTCCGCGCCGGCCTGCTCGTAGAGTCGGCTGCTGGAGCCGAAGCCCGCCTCGTAGATGGCCTCGGCGACGGCCCCGCCCGTTTCGATCCTGCGCTTGAAGCGGCCGACGCGACGCGCCGCCTGATACTGGCGCGGCGTCACGCCGGTCGCGCTCTTGAAGGTGCGTTGCAGGTGGTAGGGGCTGACGCCGAGTTGCGCGCCGAGGGCGGCGAGCGAGACGGGGCCTTCCGCGTGGGCCTCGATGGCGCGGCAGGCGCGCTCGACCAACTCGGCCCGCGGGTCTGCGGCGCCGGCCTCGCGCGGGCGGCAGCGCCGGCAGGCGCGGAAGCCGCCGGCCTCGGCCGCCTCCGGCGAAGTGAAGAAGGCGACCTGCGCCCTCCCCGGCCGGCGCGAGGGGCACGACGGCTTGCAGTAAATTCCCGTCGAGCGCACGCCGTAGAAGAAAGCCCCGTCGAAGCGCGCGTCCCTCGACTGCACAGCCGCCCAGCGCGCCGCCTCGTCCGGCTCGCGCGCCTCTAAGAGCAGATTCACGTCGTCACTCATCATCGTCACCTCCGCCGACACCTTACGACGGACGGCCGCGCTTCATCTATCCGAATCTTGCGCCCGAACTCGGCCCGGACGCCGTCGCCCCGCCCCTGCGAGCGGGCCGAAAAAAGTGAGGGGCAGCGACAAAGTCTGGCGCAGGGTGACGTTCGCCCCGCTGACCACCGCGAAGATCAGGGTCGTGGTCAGGAAGGCGCTCTCCGGCTACAGCCGCGTCGTCGAGGTCGAAGCTTATTAACCTAGTCGCTCGGCTTACGGCGCGGCCTGCCGCCGGTGCTCTTCGACGAAGTCCTGCGTCAGTTCGGCCGCGACGCGCGCGCCGCTCGGGACGACGGCGTTGCGCGGCTGCGACGGGCCGCGCACGTCGAACTCGCGCCGCCTCTGCCAAAGGACGCGCAGGGGCTTGCCTTCGGGGGCCGTGTAGGCGTAGAGCCGGCCGTAGAATTGCGGCACGGGGAAGCGCGGGTCGGACGGCTCCTGCCGGGCGACGAAGTAGAGGGCGAAGTCCGCGTCACGGAACGAGCCGGCCAGCTCCAGCGCGCCGTACTTCTTCAGCTCGGCGACGACGGCCGCGCCCGTCTCCGCCTGATTCGACCAGACGTAGACGCGGCGCGCGCCCGCCAACTCGCGCGGCTTGCCCTCGGCCGGCTTGAGCCGCGCGAAGTCCCTGCGCTCGCCGTCGCCGAGGCGGGTCGTGTCCGGCAGGTAGACGGTCTCGACGGTCGCGCCGGGCAGCCGGTAGAGGTTGCCGGAAACGTCCGCGAGGTCGATTGTGTCGTCGGGTTCGAGCTTGACGAACATGCCGGAGATTTCCGCGCCGTTGCGCGCCTTGACGACGGCCGGCGTGCCTCGCGGCGGCGGCTCGCGCTTCAGCTCTTCGAGGGTGACGGCCACGGGGAACTTCGGCGCGGGCGCCT
>DATMVI010000285.1:0-4116 GCA_035563275.1 Pyrinomonadaceae bacterium | reverse complement strand
GGCGAAGACCATCGCGCGGTAGCCGAAGACGGGCTTGCGCGCGAAGGTCGAGAGGATGTGCGAGGTCGCGCCCATGCCCGGCAGGATGGCGATGTAGACCTCCGGGTGGCCGAAGAACCAGAAGAGGTGCTGCCACAGGATCGGCGAGCCGCCGCTGTAGTTCCGCAGCGCCTCGATGCCGCTGCCGTTCGACAGGCCGCCCGGCACGAAGAAGCTCGTCCCGGCCGTGCGGTCGAGGAACAGCAGGATGCCCGCGGCGAGGAGCACGGGGAAAGACAGGAGCGCGAGGATGGCCGTCGTGAACCACGCCCAGCACGTGAGCGGCATCCGCATCAGCGACATCCCGCGCGTGCGCAGGTTCAGCAGCGTGACGATGAAGTTCAGGGCGCCGAGGAGCGAGGCGACGCAGAAGATGGCGATCGAGATGATCCAGAGGTTCATCCCCATCCCCTGCCCCGGCACGTTCAGGATGTCGCCGATGGCCGAGAGCGGCGGGTAGCCCGTCCACCCGCCCGTCGGGCCGACGACCGAGTTGCCCGAGAAGAAGATGGCGGCGAGGATGACGACGAGGCCGGCCAGCGTCGTCCAGAACGAGAGCATGTTGAGGACGGGGAAGGCCATGTCGTCGGCCCCGACCTGAATCGGCAGGAAGTAGTTGCCGAAGCCGCCCTGCGGCGCGGTCGTGAGCACGAAGAAGACCATGATCGTCCCGTGCATCGTGACGAGCGAGAGGTAGAACTCCGGCGACATCACCCCGTTCGGCGCGCCGTCGGGGAAGAGCGTCCCGAGCACCGGCCACTGCGTCCCCGGCCACGTCAGGTTCATCCTCATCAGCACCGACATCGTCAGCCCGACGAAGACCGAGACGAGCGCCAGCAGCAGGTACTGGATGCCGATCACCTTGTGGTCGATGCTGAAGATGTACTTGCGGATGAAGCCGGAGGGCGGGTGGTGGTGCGCGCCGTGGCCGTGCGCGCCCTCGTGCTCGCCGCCCTCGTGAACCTCGTGGGGGTCTGTGGCCTCTGCCATCGGTCAAATCCTCCCGCCCGCCGGATGGGGCGCGCTCTGGAAGTTTAGTCGTACTTGACGGGGTACTTGCGCACGAGCTGGGTGACCTGCGTCTGGAACTGCGCCTGCGGCAGCGCGACGAGCTGGCGGTACTCGTCCTCGGGCAGCACGAGCATGAAGCTCTTCATCTTGTAGTGCTGCTGCCCGCACAGCTCGGCGCACGCGATCTCGTACTGCCCGACCGTGAGCGGCTTGAAGTGCACCTTGATGTCGAGGCCGGGCACGGCGTCCTGCTTGAACCTGAGCGGCGGAACCCACAGGCTGTGCGTCACGTCGCGGGCCGTCAGGTTCAGTTCGACGGGGCGGTTGACCTGCGTGACGAGCGTGGCGACGACCGAGTCGTCGGCCGCGGCCGGGTCGGTGCTGTCGAGGCCGATGAAGTTCAGGGACTCGTCGCTGATCCGGGCCGGGTCGGTGCGGCCGAACTTGCCGTCGGCCCCGGGGTAGTGGAAGTTCCACTGGAACTGCTGCGCGACGACGCGGACGCGGTTCGAGTCGGGCGGGGCGGGCTGGAAGTGCAGGCCCGCCCAGACCCTCTGGCCGAGGACGGCGACGGTGATGAAGATGACGGCCGTGATCGCCGTCCAGAGAATCTCCATCCGGTTGTTGCCGTGCGAGTAGACGGCGCGCGAGCCGTCGCCCGTGTCGCGGAAGCGCCAGACGGCGTAGCCGAGCGCGATCTGCGCGGCCGAGAAGGCGACGCCGACGACGATGATGGTCAGGACGAACTGCTGGTCGTAGGCCGGCCCGTGCTCCGAGATGGACTTCGGGAACCACCAGCGGCCGTCGAGGAACATCCACACCGACAGGATCGTCATCACCCAGATGAACGCAGCCAGCGCACGCCCCATCGCAACTCTCCTTCGTCGAGTCGGAGTCCGGAGTCTCGGGTTCAAAGTTCCGGGTCGCGGGCCGGAGCCTCCCCGCCCGCGACTCGGAACTTATTTGTCTAACACCATCAGGCCGAACAGCAGCGGCAGGTAGAGCACCGAGGCCAGCAGGAGCCGCCGCGCGCCTTGCCGGGAGTTGGCGAAGGCGGCGTGCACGCTGGCCGCGAGGAAAGCGAGGCCGAGGACGAAGGCCCCGAAGAAGTAGAAGCGGCCCGTCGTGCCGAGCGCCGCCGGGAAGAGGCTGACCGGCACGAGCAGCAGCGCCCACAGGACGATCTGCTGCGCGGTGAGCCGCCCCTCAGGCTCGACGACGGGCAGCATCAGGATGCCGGCGCGCGCGTAGTCCTCGCGGTACATCCACGCGATGGCGAGGAAGTGCGGGAACTGCCACATGAAGAGGATGGCGAAGAGCGCCCACGCCTCGACGCCGACCGAGCCGGTCGCGGCCGTCCAGCCCATCAAAGGCGGCATCGCGCCGGGGAAGGCCCCCACCACCGTCGAGAGCGACGTGCGCGTCTTGAGCGGCGTGTAGAGCAGGAGGTAGCCGACCACGACCGTGAGGCCGAAGGCGGCCGTCAGAAGGTTGACGAAGGCGGCGAGGTAGAGCTCCGCGCCGAAGGTTAACGCCGCGCCGAAGACGAGCGCCTGCGCGGGGCTGAGCTTCTGGGTGGGGAGCGGACGCGTCGCCGTGCGGCGCATGCGGCCGTCGAGGTCGCGCTCCATGAACTGGTTGATCGTCGCGATGCCCGAGGAGAGCAGCGCGATGCCGAAAAGCGCGTGCCCGAGCGCGAGGTAATCGATGACGCCCTTCGAGCCCAAGCAGAAGCCGGCCGCCGACGTGAGCACGATCAGGAACGTGATGCGCGGCTTCGTCAGCTCGACGAAGGCGGCGAACTTCTCGCGCGCGGCGGGCCGCGCGGCCTCGACCGCCACCGGCACGTCGCTGGTAATCTCTAACGCTAACTCCTTCATGGTATGAATGCGAAATCCCTTCGGTCAGTAGTCAGTAGTCAGTAGCCAGTAGTCAGTAGACAGTAGGAAGACCTTCGGTGTCGAACCCTTCGGGTAACAGCGTCAGCATCGGTAGGGCGGAGCCTACTGGCTGCTGACTACTGTCTACGGACTACTGTCTACTGTCTACCCCTCCCTCAGTGATGCCCGACGAGCGGGAACTCGATGGCGGGGAGCACCTTGAGCGCGCCGCCGTCCTGCTCGACGTTCTCGGCCGTGAGCTGCTGGGCGCTGAAGCTGAAGTTGGCCTCGGCGCTGGCGCTCGGGGCCACGGTGACGGTCGTCGTCTGCCCCTGCGGGTACTTCTCGTGCCACGCGACGACGGTGTAAGTGCCGGCGGGCACGCCCTTGATCTCGAAGCGGCCGTCCTGCCCGCTGACGGAGAAGAACGGGTGGCTCAGGACGCCGATGTAGGCGCGCATCCACGGGTGCTGGTTGCACTTGACGGGGATCAGCGTCTCGTTGCGCGCGAACTGCTTGACGATGGGCGGCGCGCCGTTGGGCTGGCCCTGATTGAACTTGCCGTTGAGCTTGGCGTCCACGTTGACGTTGTGCGAGGTCGCGTCGCTGTTCAGGACGTTGAGGTTCTGCTTGGTCTGAATGCCGATGACGTGCGGGACGTAGCGGCAGCCCTTCTGGTCGAGCACCTGCGGCTGCGCGGGCGCGTCGAACCCGAAGGCGCTCAGGCTCCGGTCGCCGACCTTGCCCTCTTTGATGTAGACGAAAACGTTCGAGAGCTTGTCGCCGTTGACGACGATGTCCTCGGCGACCGCGCCCGCGCCGGCCTGCGCGCAGACGGGGTCTTGGTCCATGCTGATGGGCTTCGGCGCGGGGGCCGGCCCCGAGAAGCTGATCGTGCCGGCGATGGCGCCCTCCTGCCCCGTCGGCTGGTACTTCGTTTGCGCGACCTCGGCCTCCTCGGCGTCGCCGCCGGTCGCGTCCTCCATGTCGTCGTCGCTGTCGCCGCACGAGACGGCGAAGACGAGCAGGCAGAGCGAGGCGAACAGCGCGACGAGAAACCGCGCGCGGCTTGATGGCATTTGGGGAACCTCCTCAGACGGATGAGATGGCCTTATGATACGCGAAAAACATCAGGGCGAGAAATTGCGCCGGGGCGTCGCGACCGCGGCCGTCTGCCTCCCGCGCG
>DATMVI010000284.1:0-5414 GCA_035563275.1 Pyrinomonadaceae bacterium | reverse complement strand
CTCGGGGTGGAAGCGCACGAGCAGGCGGTTGCGCGTGTTCAGGTAACGCTCGACGGCCGCGCGCACGCCGTCCGCGGTCGCGCCGCGGAAGCGCGCGAAGTCGGCGTCGAACTTGCCGGGGTCGCCGAGGAAGACGTTGTATTGGTTGAGCAGGTCGCTCTTGCCGCCGAAGCCGCCGATGCGCTCAAGGCCGGTGACGAAGTTGAACTCCCACTTCGTCTTCGCGCGGTCGAGCTCGGCCTGCGTCGGCCCCTCCTTGGCGAGGCGCGCGATCTCGTCGGTGACGACCTGCTCGATCTCGCGCAGCGACGAGCCGGGGCGCGCCGTGACCCACATGGCGAAGAAGCCGGAAAGCTCCTGCCCGCCTTGGAAGGCGACGGTGTTGGTGGCGAGCTGCCGGTCGTAGACGAGCGCGCGGTTGAGGCGGGCCGAGAGGCCGTCGGTCAGGATCGTGGCGGCGAGGTTCAGCTCGGCGTCGCCCGGCTGGAAGTAGCCCGGCGTGTGCCACGCGAAGTAGGTGCGCTCCTGCGGCACGCGGTCGTTGACCTCGACCACCTTCTCGCCGTCGAGCCGCACGATGCCCTTGGCCGGGCGGTCGAGCGCGGGGCCGGGCGGGATGGTGCCGAAGTATTTCTCGACGAGCCGCTTGGCCTCGTCGGGGTTGAAGTCGCCGGCGATGACGAGCGAGAGGTTGTTCGGCGTGTAGTAGGTGCGGAAGAACTCCTTCACGTCGTCGAGCGAGGCGGCCGTCAGGTCTTCGTGCAGGCCGATAACGTCGGTGTTGTAGGGGTGGCGCGGCGGGAAGAGGTTCTCCATGATGAGCTTGAACCAGCGGCCGTAGGGCTGGTTCTCAAGCCCCTGCCGGCGCTCGTTCTTGACCACGTCGCGCTGGTTGTCGAGCTTCTCTTTGGTCAGGGCGTCGGGGAGCGTCGCCAAGCGGTCGGCCTCGACCCAGAGGAGGTTTTCGAGGTTGCCCGAAGGCACGGTGGCGAAGTAGTTCGTCCTGTCCTGATTGGTCGTGCCGTTGACGCCGCCCTCGAAGAGGTTCGCGCCCGCGGCCTCGACGTAGTCGAAGTACTCCTTCGAGGCGTTCTTCGACCCCTGAAACATCATGTGCTCGAAGAGGTGCGCGAAGCCGCTGCGGCCCGCGCGCTCGTTCTTCGAGCCGACGTGGAACCACTGGTTGACGTGAACGACGGGGAGCTTGCGGTCAACGTGCAGGATGACGCGCAGGCCGTTGGGCAGCGTGTACTTCTCGAACTGAATCTGCGGCACAGACCCCTGCGGGGCCGCCGCCGCCGCGCCGCCCTGCGCCTGAGCCGCCGCGGGCAGGCTCTGGACGAGCACGAGCAGCAGCGCGAGCGGCAGGGAGAGGGCCTGAGATTTCAACTTGCTCACTGGGTTGGGACTCCTTTCGGGCAATTCCTTGACGTGGGCTGAGAGTGATTAAACGAGACTGGCCGGCCGCGGGTTTCGTCGCCCCGCGCGGTCGGGCGTGTCCGCCGGCTCACACCTACTTTACGAGAGCCGCGGCCGTTGCGCCAGCCGCCGGAATTCTTGAGTTTTGATTGCTGATTCGCGACTTCGGGGGCCGCGCCGCCTCCGCCGCGGCGGCCGCCCGGAAGTCCCGAAGCCGAAATCCACGCCGCGAATCAAAAATCCAAAATCCGAAACCGCCTCACCCGAGCGACGTGTCGAGGAACATCATCAGCACGAAGCCGGCCATGAGCCCGGCCGTCGCCTCCTGCGCGAACTCCTTGCGGTGGCTCTCGGGGATCATCTCGTCGCTGATGACGTAGAGCATGGCCCCGCCCGACAGGGCCAGCGCCCACGGCAGGACGCCCTGCGCCTGCGAGGTCGCGGCGTAGCCGACGAGGGCGGCGGCGGCCTCGACCACGCCCGTCACGAAGGCCGCGAAGAGCGCCTGCCCCCGCGTGTACTGCACGCCCGTCAGCGCCACGGCGACGACGAAGCCTTCGGGGATGTCCTGCAAGGCGATGCCGGCGAGGATCGGCGCGGCCAGATTGGGGTCGAGGCTGCCCGCGCCGGAGCCGACGGCCAGCCCCTCGGGGAAGTTGTGGAGCGCGATGGCGAGGACGAAGAGCCAGATGCGCTTGAGGCGCGCGCTCGGCGGGCCGCCCTCGCGCCCCTTCACGAAATGCTCGTGCGGCACGTAGCGGTTGCACAGGTGCAGGAACGCGCCGCCCGCGAGCACGCAGGCCCCGACGGCGAGGCCGGGGACGAGCCTCGCCTCCGAGCCTTCGGCCGCCAGCCGGAGCGCCGGGTTGAGCAGCGAGAAGCAGGTCGCCGCCAGCATCACGCCCGCGCTGAAGCCCATCAGCACGTCCTGCGTCCGCTCGGAGATGCGCCGCGTGAAGAGGGTGGGGAGCGCCCCCGCGCTCGTCGAAAGGAGCGTCACCGCGCTCCCCACCACCGCCATCTCGATGCCGGAGAGGCCGCCCAGAACATTCGTCATGCGGCGATATTAATTGTCTTAGGTTTCGATGAGAAGGCGTGTCGGCGGCGGGAGGGGGGCCGCGGGGTCACGCGGGGAGTTCGGCGGCCGGCATCTTCCGGCCCGGCCTCGGCCGCCTCGCCGCGCCCGCGGGTCGCCGGGGCTGTCCGGCCGGGGCCGTCAGTCGCCGAACTGGAGGCTGTCGCGGAGCGCGGGGTCGGCGGGGGCGTCGTCGCGGCGGGAGTCGTCGGCGTACTGGAGTTTGTAGAGACGCCAGTAGAGGCCGCGGAGGGCGAGGAGTTCCTGATGTGTGCCCTGCTCGCGGAGCTCGCCGTGGTGGAGGACGAGGATGCGGGAGGCGCGCTGGACGGTGGAGAGGCGGTGGGCGACGACGACGGAGGTGCGGTCGCGCAGCACGCGCTCGATGGCCCGCTGGATGAGCTGCTCGGTCTCGGTGTCGATGGAGCTGGTGGCCTCGTCGAGGATGAGGATGGCCGGGTCGAAGGCGAGCGCGCGGGCGAAGGAGATGAGCTGCTTCTGGCCGACCGAGAGGCCCGCGCCGCGCTCGCGCACCTCGGAAGCGTAGCCCCCGGGCAGGCGCTCGACGAAGCGGTCGGCGTGAACCTCGCGCGCGGCCCAGCGGACGCGCTCCCCGGTGATGCCCTCGCGGCCGAGGCGGATGTTGCCCTCGACCGTGCCGCTGAAGAGAAAAACGTCCTGAAGGACGACGGCGAAGTTCTCGCGCAGAGACTGCAAGTCCCACTCGCGCACGTCCACGCCGTCTAAAAGAATCTGCCCGCGCTGCACGTCGTAGAAGCGCATGAGGAGGTTGGTGATGGTCGTCTTGCCCGAGCCGGTGTGGCCGACGAGCGCGACCGTCTGCCCCGGCTCGATGACGAAGGAGACGCCCTTCAAGACCCACTCCTCTTCCTTGTAAGCGAACCATACGTCGCGGAACTCGACGCGGCCGCGCGCCCGCCCGCGCCGCTGCGGCTCGGCGGGCGTGGTGACGGCGAGCGGGCGGTCGAGCGTGCGGAAGATGCGGTGCGAGGCGACGAGCGCGGCCTGAAAGACGTTGTACTTGTCCGAGATGTCGCGGATCGGCTGGAAGAGCCTCTGCGAATACTGGATGAAGGCGACGAGCGCGCCGATGCTCAAGACCTCGTTCGTCGGCGTGTTCTGCATGACGCGCCAGCCGCCGTACCAGATGATGAGCGCGACGCCGAGCGAGCCGATGAAGTCCACGAGCGGGAAGAAGACGGCGTAGTAGAAGATGGTCTCGATGTGCGCGCGGCGGTGGTCGCCGTTGACGGCCGCGAAGAAGCGCAGGGACTTCTCCTCGCGGTTGAAAATCTGGACGGTCTGCGCGCCCGAGATGTGCTCCTGAAGGAAGGAGTTGATGCGGGCGAGCTTGGTGCGGACGAGGTCGTAGCCGCGGCGCGCGTGCTTGCGGAACCAGGTCGTGGCGGCGAAGAGCAGCGGCACGGTGACGAGCGCGACGAGCGTGAGCCGCCAGTCCATCCAGAACATGAAGCCCATGATGGCGAAGATCATCACCACGTCGCCGAGGCCCTCGATGACGCCGGAGGTGAACAGCTCGTTGAGGGAGTCCACGTCCGACGTGAGCCGCGTCATCACGCGGCCGACCGGGTTCTGGTCGAAGTAGGCGACCTCCTGCCGCTGCAACTTCTCGTAGAGTTCGGCGCGCAGGTCGTACATCACGCGCTGGCCGACCGACTGGAGCAGCACGGTCTGGAAGTAGGAGACGGCGAACTGCAAGAGCTTGACGCCGAGCAGGGCGAGCGCGATGAGCGCCACGCCGCGCACGCGCGCGTCGGCCGCCAGCGCCGCCACCTCGGGGCGGTTCGGGTCGATGTACCAGTCGATCGCGTACTGGAAGAACTTCGGCTCCAAGACGCCGAGCGCGTTGACGAGCAGCGTCAGGAGGAGCGCCGGCAGGATCAGCCGCTTGTAGGGCCTCAGGTAGCGCAGGAGCCGCCGCGCGCCGCCGCGGTCGAACTTCTGGAGCGCCTCCTCTTCGTGGAACTGTTGGACGGCCGTGGACATTTTCGTGCTTAAAAACCGACCCGACTCGCGCCCCTCAGCCGAGCGTCTTGTACGGGCCTAAGAGCACTTCCTCGCGCCGGGGGAAGTGCAGGAGCTGGCCGGCCGCGCCGGCCGCGAACAGCAGGAACGAGTAACTGTGGCCGCTCACGAAGAGGGCCACGAAACCGAACAGGGCCGTCGCCTCGCAGCAGGCGAGGCCCACGATGACGGCCGTCTGCACGAGGTCGGGCCGCCGCCCCTCGTGCGCCCTCCGCATCACGCGCCCCTTCAGCAGGAACGAGAGCGCGAGCGCGAGGAGGCCGAGCGCGAAGAGGATGACGAGCGGCGTGGGGAGGCCGCCGGGCGCTTCCCCGCCGCCCGCGAACGCCGCCCCGGCGTCGGCCTCCGGGGCGGCGACGTAGGCGACCAGCGCGAGCAGCACGACGTTGACGAGGAACGCCGCCCACAAGATTCTCAGGACGCGCAGCCGCTTCTCGTGCGACTCGGCGGTGCCGGTCTGATCCGTGTGGCGCATCTCGCGAACTCCCGCGGGCCGCCGGCCCGCCGCCTTCAACTCGCCGCCAACTCCTCTTCCAAAAGCTGCCGCTCGTAGAGGTCTGCGTACTCGCCGCCGAGGGCGAGCAGTTCTTCGTGCGTGCCGCGCTCGACGATGCGCCCCTCGTCCAAGACGACGATGAGGTCCGCGTCGCGCACGGTCGAGATGCGGTGCGAGACGATGAGCGAGGTGCGCTCGCGCATCACGCCGCGCAGCTGGGCCAGAATCTTCTCCTCGGTGTAGGTGTCGACGGCCGAGAGCGCGTCGTCGAGGATCAAAATGCGCGGCTGGCGCATGACGGCGCGGGCGATGGCCGTGCGCTGCTTCTGCCCGCCCGAGAGCGTGATGCCGCGCTCG
>DATMVI010000283.1:0-6188 GCA_035563275.1 Pyrinomonadaceae bacterium | reverse complement strand
GGCGGCGAGGAGGGCGCAGAGGACGGCGGCGCGGGCGAGCGTTCGGTAGTTCCTCATAAAGTCTCCCGTTCGGGGGAAGCCTAAAGGCCGGACGCGGCGGGCGTCGGGCTGGCGTCGGGGGGCGGGGTCGGCGTCGGGCTCGGGCTGGGCGCGGGCGGCGGCGGCGGCATCTTCTCCTTCGTGAAGCGCGGCAGCGGGTCGTCGCGCATGGCGAGGTGGTAGACGGCCGCGGCGACGACGACGGCCGCGCGCCGCACGTCATCCTCGACGATGCGCTCGTAGGTGTCGAGGTTGGTGTGCCACGTGTGCGAGCCGTACTCGATGGGGTCTTGGCCGAGGCCGATGCCGGGCAGGCCCGCCGCGTTGAAGGAGGTGTGGTCGCTGCCGCCGGTGCGGCGGCTGGCCGTGGCCGTCGCCCCGACGACGCCCATGTCTTCGAGCGGCGCGAGCGCCTGCCGCAAAACGTCGGCCGCCTCGGGCGGGCCGAAGACGGTCGCGCCGCGGATGCGCCCCGTGCCGGAATCGACGTTGAAGTAGCCGCTCAGTTTGAAGAACGGCGGCTTCGGGTTCTCGAACGTGCCGAAGTGCTCGCGGACGTAGGCGCGCGAGCCGAGCAGGCCCTGCTCCTCGCCGCTCCAGAGCGCGACGCGGACGGTGCGGCGCGGGCGGACGCCGGCCGCCTTGAGAAGCCGCGCCGCCTCCATCATCACGGCGCACCCGACGGCGTTGTCGGTCGCGCCCGTCGCCGCGTGCCACGAGTCGAGGTGGCCGCCGAGCATCACGATCTCGTCCTTGCGGTCGTTGCCGGGGATGTCGGCGAAGACGTTGTAAGCCGTCCGCCCCTCGGGGTAGGTGCGGTTGAGGATGTCGAACTCCAACTCCACCTTCCGCCCGTCGGCGAGCAGGCGCGAGACGCGGCCGTAATCCTCGTTGCGGCAGACGGCCGTCGGCACGGCCTTCGAAACGTCGTAGGTGCGGTTCGAGAAGGCGCGAATCTGCCCGTGCTCGCGCCCCGCGTCGTTGACGCGCACGAGCGCGCCGCCCTCGACGAGGAACTTGTCCACGGCCTCGTTGACCTGCTGCGTGGTCAGCGGCCGGGCCGCGGCGGGCGTGCCGGGGGGCGCGGGCGTCGGCGTCGGCGAAGGCGTGAAGGCCGGCGCGGGGTTGTCCGGGTCGTAGAGGTTGCGCGCGTCCTGCTCGTCGCGCCGCAGGGGCGTCTGGTTGAAGCGGGTGTAGACCTTCTGGTGCGGGCCGGCGAGCACGACGCGGCCGCGCACGCGCCCGGCGAAGCCGGCGAGGTAGGCGGCCAACTGCTGGGCGGTCGGGCGCTCGGGCGGGAAGAGTTGGACGACCTCGCCGCGGGCCGGGCCGTTCGTCGAGGGCGTCCACGCCAGCGCCTCGCAGACGAGGTGGTCTTTGACGGGCGCGACGACGTGCGCCGACAGCCGCTCGTTCTGCCAGCCGGGGTGGCCGAAGTCCCACGGCTCCAGCCGCGCGTTCTTCAGGCCCCACGACTCCATCTCCTTGACGGCCCACTCGGCGGCGGCCTTGAAGTTGGGCGACCCCGTCAGGCGCGGCCCGTAGAGGTCCGTGAGGTGGTGGACGATGCGCATCACGCGCGAGTTCTCCGCGGCCTCGCGGCGAATCTTCCAGTAGACCTCGGCGTTGACGCGCTCCTGCCCGGCGGCCCCGCGGCCCCCGCCCGCGAGCGGGGCGAGCAGGCAGACGAGCGCCACGAGCGGCGCGAGTTTCCTCTTCATAACGGCGGCTCCCTCCGTGTCCGGCATGAAACTTCAGGGGGAAAAACTTATGCGTGGATTTTTACGCGCAAACGCCGGGGCGTCAAATCGGCGGCCGACGAAAGGCGTGCCGACGCCCGCGTTTTGAGGTATAAATTACCCCCGTCAGAGGCTTCGGACGACCGTCCTCCGCCCTTAAAGGTCAACGAGACGCCATGAGAAGAAAACTCCACACGCTCGCCCTCGTCGCCCTCCTCGCCACCCCCGCCTTCGCGCGGCAGGACGCGCCGCAGCCCATCCGCAACTTCCTGCACATCAACGAGGAGTTCTGCACCGGCGGCCAGCCCCGGCTCGAACACCTCAAGCAACTCAAGGAGGAGGGCGTCAGGGCCGTCATCAACCTGCGCCGCCCCTCCGAGCACCGCGCCGAGGAGGAGGAGGCCGAGGCGAAAAAACTGGGCCTGCGCTACTTCAACATCCCCGTCGCCTTCGCCGAGCCGAAGGACGAGCAGGCCGACGAGTTCCTCCGAATCACGGACGACCCCGACAACCGCCCCGCCTTCATCCACTGCACGGCCGCCATCCGCGCCGGCGCGTTCTGGATGATCCGCCGCGTGCTGCGCGACGGCTGGTCAATCGAGCGGGCCGAGGAGGAGGCCGCCCGCGTCGGCCTGCGCGAGGCCCCGCACCTCAACGAGTGGGCGCGCGCCTACGTCGAGAAGCGCCGGAAGAAATAATTCTGAAACGTCCGCCGCGCCGCCGTCGTCTTCCACTTCACGAGTTCAAAAAGAGGTGGGAAGTCGCCTATGAAATCGCTCGCCCGCGTCCTGCTGACCATCGGACTGTCACTCTCGCCCCTGCCCGCCGCCGCGCAGACGCCGCTCGGGAAGGACAGGAAAGAAGATTTAATCGCGCGCCTCGAACGCCTCGTCCCGCCGCTGATGGCCGAGGCCGACGTGCCGGGCCTCGCGCTCGCGCTGGTGCGGGGCGGCGAGCTGGTCTGGCACCGCGGCTTCGGCGTCCGCAACAGCGCGACGAAGGAGCCGGTCGGCGACGGCACGCTCTTCGAGGCCGCCTCGCTCAGCAAGCCCGTCTTCGCCTACGCCGTCCTCAAGCTCGCCGACTCGGGCCGCCTCGACCTCGACGCGCCGCTCAACAAATACCTGCCCGGCAACTACGACGTGGGCGAGGACGCGCGGCTCGCGCAGGTCACGGCCCGCCGCGTGCTCTCGCACACCGCGGGCTTCCCGAACTGGCGCCCGCGCGGCGAGCGGGCTTTGAAGATTCACTTCACGCCGGGCGAGCGCTTCAGTTATTCGGGCGAGGGCTTCGTCTATCTGGCCGCGGCCGTCGAGCGCCTGACCGGCGAGCCCCTCGCGGACTTCACGCGGCGGACGGTCTTCGGCCCGCTCGGCATGAAGGACAGCAGCTTCGTCTGGGGCGACGGCTTCGAGGGGCGGAAGGTTTTCAACCACAACGCCGTGGGGAAGCCGACGGGGCAGAACAGGCCCGCGAAGGCCAACGCCGCCGCCAGCCTCCACACCACGGCCCGCGACTTCGGCCTCTTCCTCGCCGCCGTCCTCAAAGGCAAGGGGCTCAAGCGGGAGACGGCCCGCCTCTTCTGGACGCCGCAGGTGCGCGTCGGCGAGAGCACCAACGCGACGGCCGCGCCGCCCAAACGACTCTCGGCGGAGGTCGCGTGGGGCCTCGGCTGGGGCCTCCAGACCACGGCCGAAGGCGTCTCGATCTGGCACTGGGGCGACAACGGCAACAGCAAGGCTTACGTCGTCGCCTACCCGAAGGAGCGGCGCGGCGTCGTCTACTTCGCCAACAGCGCCAACGGCCTCTCCATCGCGCGCGAGGTGGTGGCCGAGGCGGCGGGCGGCGCGCAGCCCGCGCTCGCGTGGCTCAACTACGAGCCTTACAACTCGCCGGCCCGCGCGCTGCTCAAGCAGATCGTCGCGCGCGGCGCGGCGGCGGCCCTCGGCGAGTACCGCGAGCGGCGTAAAGGCCGCGCGGCCTCCGAGTTGGTCGGCGAGGCGCAGATGAACCGCGTCGGCTACAACCTGCTCTCGCTCGGGCGCGGGTCGGACGCCGTCGAGGTCTTCAAGCTCAACGTCGAAGACCACCCGCAGTCCTCCAACGCCTACGACAGCCTCGGCGAAGCCTACATGGTGGCCGGCGACCGCGAGCAGGCCATCCGCAACTACCGCAAGTCCGTCGAGCTGAACCCCGGCAACGCGCACGGCGTCGAGATGCTCAGGAAGCTGGAAGAAGGCAAAACGCAGGACGCGAAAGGCGACGGGCGGGAGTAAAGAGTAAGGCGAAGGGCCGAAAGCGAAGGGGGACGAGGGTCACGCCGACCCTCGTCCCCCTTCGCTTTCGGCCTTCGCCTTACGCGTTACTTCTTCGCCCTCACGTCGTAGGCGTAGAGCGTGTCCTGATCGCGGAGGTAGAGGCGGCCTCCGGCTACGACCGGATGCGCCCACGTCGGGAGCGAGTCCTGCGGGATGCGGAAGCGCCCCTTCTCGCGGTAGCCCGCGGGGCTGGCCTCGACGAGCCCGACCACGCCGTTCTCGCTGAGCGCGTAGAGGTGCCCGTCGGCGAAGACGAGCGAGCCTTTGCCGACGCTGCGATCCTTCCACACGACCTCGCCCGTGTCGAAGCGCATCGCCGTCAGGATGCCGCTCGAAAAGCCGTAGAGGTGCTCGCCGACGAGGATCGACGTGCTGTGGTGGTTGCGCATCTCCTTCGTGAAGTAGACCTCCTGCGCCTTGCCGTCGGCCCTGATCTCGACGAGGCCGCCGCCCGTCCCGTAGTCCGAGGAAATCCACACGCGGTTGCCGCGCGCCACCGGCGTCGCCACGTTCGCCACGTTGTTCGAGGGCTTCGCGTACTCCCACAGCACCTTGCCGTCGGCCGGGTCGAGGCCGAGCGCGCGCTGCTGCGTGAAGAAGACGACCTGCGTCTTGTTGTTGACCTTCAGGGGCACGGCCGAGGAGTAGCCGGCCTTGTCGCTCTGCGTCTTCCAGAGCACCGCGCCGTCCTTCTTGCTGAGCGCGACGATGGAGGCGTCGGGGCCGCCGGCGTTGACGAGCAGGCGGTCGCCGAGGACGAGCGGCGACTCGCTGATGCCCCACGAGATGTTCTTGCCGCCGAACTTTTGCAGCACGTTCAAAGACCAGACGATCTTGCCGGTCTTGGCGTCGATGGCCGAGAGGTCGCCGTTGCCGCCGAGCGAGTAGAGGCGGTCGCCGTCCACGGTGGGCGTGCCGCGCGGGCCGTCGCCGCGGTCGTCGTGGTAGGCCGCGCCGTGCGGCGTGGCCCAGACCTCCTTGCCCGTGGCCGCGTCGAAGGCGATGACGTACTCCTTGTCGCCGCGCAGGCCCATCGTGTAGATGCGGCCCTTCGAGACGGCGACCGACGAATAGCCCTTGCCGGCCCCGGCCGCCTTCCACGCGAGCGGCGGGCCACCCTCGGGCCACTGCTTCAGAAGCCCCGTCTCCTGCGACACGCCGTCGCGGTTCGGCCCGCGCCACTGCGGCCACTCGCCGCCGGCCGTCTGGGCCGCGGCGGCCGTCGACAGAAGGGACAGCAACGCGACGGCGCAAGCCGCCGGCGTAACGCGAAAGCTCCTCACCTTGACGCCTCCTTCCCGATAAGAACGGGCGGATGGATTTTCATCCCGTCGGGCGCGGCGCACCGGGTCGAGGGTTCGTGCTTCGGCCGCGCCGCGCGTGAACTTGCAGGCCACGGATTATAACGGCGCGCCCGCGAGGCCGGTGTAAAATCTTGTAAAGAAGCCCGGCCGCGGGCGGGGGCGTCTCTGGCCCCGCCCGCGGCCGGGCTTTGGACTGTTTACTGACGCGCGTCGAGCGGGTGGGCGAAGAGGCGTTCGTCCTGCGAGACGTAGAGCAGGCCGGCCGACTCGTCGCTGATGAAGCGCTCGTCGGGGTCGGAGAGGCGGACGGCGCGGCCCGTCTCGCCGTTGTTGAGGTTGACGCCGGCGAGGCCGCGGCCCGCGCCGCGCAGGTCTGTGTAGAAGTACATCCACTGGCCGCGCAGCGCCGCGAGCCGCCGCCTGCGCCAGAGGAAGCGCGAGAGGCGTTCGAGTTGGCTCGCCGGGTCGAGCCGGTCGAGCAGGCGCTCCTCGACATCGACGTTCACCGACGGGCGCGGCACGCTGATGTTGCGCGGAATCTCGACCGGGCGCGGGACGCCGCGCGCCGCCGACGCGGCCTGCCGCACGCGCCCGAGGACGCCGAAGGAGGCGAAGCGCTCGGTCGCGCGGTCGCGCGCGTAGTTCGAGGCGAGGCTCGTCAGGTCGTGCGCGGTGGCGTGCGCCGCGAGGCCCGACCAGCGCAGGCTCCCGACGGCGCCGAGCAGGCGCGCGCCGCGCAGCGCCGTCGTCGCCGCGCCGCCGTAGCGGAAGTAGAGCGAGGCGGCGCG
>DATMVI010000282.1:0-3360 GCA_035563275.1 Pyrinomonadaceae bacterium | reverse complement strand
CTTTTGCAGCAGCGCCTCCATCATCATCTGCGCGCGGCGCGAGTCGAGCGTGCCGATGATCGGCAGCGTCAGGATTTTGTCCCAGACCTTGATGACCGGCGTCGAAAGCTCCAGCATGTCGGCCCGCTGCTGGCGGATGATCTCCTCGCGCGAGCGGATGAAGGTCTCGACCATGACGAGGCCCGACTTGTCGAGCAGCGCCGTGAAGTAGGTCATCTCGCGGATGAGGGCCGAGGCGTCGTTCTCCAGCTCCTCGGCCAAGAGCGGGATGACGACGTTGCGCAGCGAGAGCACGTAGGTCGCGTTCTCCATCGGCGTGTAGCCCTTGACGGCGCGGTTGTGGGCCAGCTCGTTCAGGTAGCCGCGCAGCTCGTCGAAGGCCGCGTCCTCGAAGTCGGCCCCGCCCGAGTCGCTGATGGCCCGCGCCAGCATCTCGATGACTTGCAGCGACTGCTGGCGCAAGTCCTTCTTGGGGATCAGCTCGTCGCGGAACTCGTCGGCTTCGAGGCGCTCCTTGATCCAGAGGTTGAGAATCTCGTCGCGGCGCGTCGTCAGGAGCCTGACGATGCGCCGCTCGTCCGCGTGGGTGGAAGCGTTCGTTTCCGCCATCTTCGGTAGCCTCGGCCGCGCGCGCCCGACCGAGGCGGCGCGCAGATGTCACGAATTCCCCCCGCGGGGAAGGTGCTCGAACGTCAGGAATGCTTGGACGGGGGCGTGTTTGACGACGCGCTTTATCTTAGCATCGCGGCGCGGAAAAGCAACCGCGTGGCCGCCGGGCGGCGGCGTCGCCGGGGCGCACGACGGCCGGGCCGCCGGGGGCGGGCCGGGAGGGGCGCGCCGGGCGGGGCGTCACTTCTTCTGGAGGGTGATGGTGACGAGCGGCGAGTCGCCGCCCGTGCGGCTGTAGGCGACCCAGCAGTTGGCCTTCGGGAAGTCGAGCCGCTGGTGCATCGAGCCGTCGGGCTTGGCCTCGACCTCGGTGCCGAGCACGGACTTCGCCGTCGGGACGCCGCTGCCCGCGCCGACGTAGATGATCGAGATGGCGAAGACCTTCTTCTCGGTGTCGTAGAAGATGCGGGCCGTCTCGCTGTCGGAGATGGAGTAGAAGTCCTCGACCTCGCCCTTGTCGGCCGGGTTGCCGAGCTTCTTGCGCGCCTCGTCGGCGGCCATCCCGATGCGGACGCCCTTGTACTCGTGGAAGGGCGGCTCTTCGCGCTCCTTGTCGGGCTTGTCCTGCGCGGCCGCGGCCGGGGCCAGCGCGGAGACGAGCAGGGTCAGGAGGGCGAGGGTCACGGAGCGTCGCGTCACGTTAAGCATGGGCATTCCTCCTCAACGGCATAAGGGTGCGCGGGAGTTGTGGTGAACAGGGAGGTGGCCGGGCGGGGTGAGGGCCAGACCGCTCGCTTCGACTCGGGTCAGGCCCGACCCCACCGGCCCCGTGACGCGGGACGATATGCCAATTCGCGCCGGCAAGTCAATAGCCCGGCGCGCGCGCCCGGCCCGTTTTCACCAGAAGGAGAGCTCGACGTTGGCGTCGTTCTGCACGATGCCGTGGTACTCGACGAACTCCTTGTGGGACTCGTTCTCCTGCGCGTACGGCTCCCAGTTGTCGCTGAAGCAGAAGGAGCAGTTGTTGATCGAGAGCGACGGGCGGAGGCGCCCGCTCTGCCCGTCAACGCCCCACGCCGCCCTGATCGTCTCCTCGGCCGCCCTGCGGCGGATGAAGGGCGCGTCCCGAATCACCCAGACGTTGAGGGCCATCCTGACCGAGTCGAACCCCTCGGGCACGTACAGGTTGAAGACCCTCTCGTACTCCTCGCCCGGCTCCAGCCATGAGTTGAGGAGGAAGTTGCCGCTGCGCAGCGTCGTGGCCTCGGTCTGTTGGTAGTGTCGCGCCGTGTGCGTCTCCCAGCCGCGCTTCTGGGCGTTCTCTAAATCGGCCTGCGCAACCGCGGGGTATGGCGGCCCGCCGGCCTCTTCGCCCTTGCGCGCGACCTTGTGCCCGTACGCGTTGTAGAAGGCGGCGACGATCTTCGACTTCACCTTCCCGCTGTTCTTCACCTTCACGACCGCCCTGACGGCCACGTCCTGCCCCTTACGGCCGGCGATTTCGAGCTGCGCCGAGGGCGTCACCTGCGGGTGCTCGATCGAGGGCTTGTACCGGTCCGTGTAGACGAAGACGTAGAAGGCCCACGCGATCGCGAGGAGGAAGAAGGCGGTCTCCACGCAGTTCTTGCAAGGCTCGGAGTAGTCTCTGACGCCGGCGGCCACCTTGCGGAGGCGCGCCTTCTGATTCGTGATGCCCTCCGAAATCATCCGCCGCAGGCGCCCGCGGGGCCGCGGAGTCTGGCGGGGCTCTGCTTTTTCCGGTTCCATGGCTTTGCCTCCGGTGAAGGGGAATGCGCGACTGAATCCCCGGAGTTGAGGGAGAGAGCCTGTGAGTCGGGAAATGTTTCGGGTGTTGACGCCCGCTGCCGGGGTTGCGTGAGGCCGACGAGAAAGGCTCTCGCCGGCAGAATCATCCGCGAACGCGCGCCAGATTATGCCCGCCCGTTCGGATTGTCAACAGACTGCCGCGTCATGTCGCCGGCCTGCCCGCGCCGTGCCGGCCGCGAAAAGCTTTCCCGTGGGTGAAACTTCCACTCCGGCCGCGGACGTAGTAAAATGAGCGCACCCTCGCGGCTTACTTCCGCGCCCGGCCGGGCCGCTTGCCGGCCACGCGCAGTCCCCGTCTGACCGGAGGGTTTTATGCCTCTGCACGAGGCCCTGAAGCTGGCCTTATCCGCCATCCTGTCGCACAAGCTGCGCTCGTTCCTGACGCTGCTCGGCGTGATCTTCGGCGTCGCCACCGTCATCGTCGTCGTCTCTCTGGTCGAGGGCTTCAACGCCTACGTTGACGAGAAGATCGCCAACATCGGGACGAACGCCTTCGCCGTCCGCAAGTTCTCCATCGAAGACTTCGCCAGCGTCGAGGCGCTGCACGCGGCGCAGCGGCGCAACCGCGACGTGACGCTCGAAGACATGGAGTACCTGCGCGAGCGCGCGCGCGGCGGCGCCGTCTCGGACGTGGGCGGCAAGGAGGACGCGGCCGGCGACGTGAAGTTCGGCGCGCAGACGCTCTTCCGCGTCCGCGTCAGCGCGACGACCTCAAACGTCGCCGACATCGAGCGCCTCGAAGTGGCCGCGGGCCGCTACTTCTCGGCGGCCGAGGAGCAGGCGCGGCGCAACGTCTGCTTCCTCGGCTGGGACGTGGCCGAGAAGCTCTTCCCGACCTCCGACCCCGTCGGGCAGACCATCCGCATCGACGGCCGGCCGTACGAGGTCATCGGCGTCGGCGAGGCCCTGGGGTCGGTCTTCGGC
>DATMVI010000281.1:0-3422 GCA_035563275.1 Pyrinomonadaceae bacterium | reverse complement strand
CCCGAGCCGCCGCGCGAATCGGGGCTGACCGACGCGAGGAGGGAAGAGGTCATCGAAGCGCCGCGGCCCGCGGCCGGCGACGCGCGCCCGGCCGAGACGCCGCGGCCCGCGCCGCCGACGCCCGCGCCGGCCCCCGCGCGCCCCTCCGCCTTCTCGTCCTCGATCCTCGGCCTCGACCGCTCGGCGGAGGAGTTGCGGGCCGAGGTCGAAGCGCTCGAACAGACTTACGCCGCGCGCTTCTCGCGCGCCATCTCGGCCACGCGCGAGTCCCTGTCCGAGAAGATCGACACGGTCTTTCAGGGCCGCAAGACCATCGACGCCGAGCTGCTCGACGAGCTGGAAGAGGCGCTCATCGCCGCCGACATCGGCGTGACGACGACGCTCGAAATCCTCGACGCCGTGCGCCGCGGCATCTCGCGCAAAGAGATCGACGACATCGACGCGCTGAAGGCGGCCATCAGGAACCAACTCCTCGACATCCTGCGCGACTCCGAGCGCGAGGGCGTCGCCTCCGAGGCGAGCGTGCCCGAGGACGTGACGCCCTACGTCATCATGGTCGTCGGCGTCAACGGCGTCGGCAAGACGACGACCATCGGCAAGCTGGCGCAGCGCATCAAGGCCGAGGGCAACGACGTGCTGATCTGCGCGGCCGACACCTTCCGCGCCGCCGCCAGCGACCAGCTCGCCATCTGGGCCGAGCGCACCGGCGTCCCCATCGTCCAGCAGAAGCACGGCACGGACCCGGCCGCCGTCCTCTTCGACGCGCTCAAGTCGGCGCGCGCGCGCCGCTCCGACGTGCTCATCGTGGACACGGCCGGCCGCCTCCACAACAAGTCGAACCTGATGGCCGAGCTCGAAAAGATGAAGCGCGTGGCGGGGCGCGAGGTCGAGGGCGCGCCGCACGAGACGCTGCTGGTCGTCGACGCCGTGACGGGCCAGAACGGGCTGGAGCAGGCGCGGCAGTTTCTGAAAGTCGCGGGCGTGACCGGCATCGTCCTGACCAAGCTCGACGGCACGGCGAAGGGCGGCATCGCCGTCGCCATCGCCAAAGAGCTGCGCCTGCCCATCCGCTACGCCGGCATCGGCGAGAAGGTGGACGACCTCGTCGTCTTCAACCCCGAGCAGTACGTCAACGGACTGTTCCAGTAAGTTCAGAGTTTCGAGCCCGGGGTTCGAAGTCGTTCGGCCGCGCCGCCCGGACTTCGACTCCGGGCTCGGCCCGTCGGAACGACTCCTGACTTTGAGCCCCGAACCCGAAACCTTGAACCCGGACGAGCGCCTGATGGCGCGCGCGCTCGAACTGGCGGCGCGCGGGGCGGGGCAGGTGAGCCCGGGGCCGCTCGTCGGGTGCGTCGTCGTCCGGCCCGGCGGCGGGGTCGTCGGCGAGGGCTTCTACCTTTACGAGCGGGTGAAGCACGCCGAGACGCTGGCGCTAGAAGAGGCCGGCGAGCGCGCGCGGGGCGCGACCGCTTACGTGACGCTCGAGCCGCACGCGCACACGGGGCGGACGCCGCCCTGCACCGACGCGCTCGTGCGGGCCGGCGTCGCGCGCGTCGTCGCGCCGACCGAAGACCCGAACCCGCTCGTCTCGGGCAAGGGCTTCGAGGCGCTGCGCGCGGCCGGCGTCGAAGTCACGACCGGCGTGCTGGCGCGCGAGGCCGAGAGGCTGAACGAGAAATATTGCCACGCGCTGCGGAAGGGCCGCCCGTTCGTCCACCTGAAGCTGGCGACCTCGCTCGACGGGCGCATCGCGACGCGGACGGGCGACGCGCGCTGGATCACGGGCGCGGAGGCGCGCGCGCGGGCGCACGTCCTGCGCCACGAGTCGGACGCCGTGCTCGTCGGCGCGGGCACGGCCGAGAAGGACGACCCGCTGCTCACCGACCGCAGCGGGAGGCCGCGCCACCGCCCGCTGCTGCGCGTCGTCTTGGACGAACGCCTCTCCCTCAAGACCGAATCCAAACTCGCCCGGACGGCGCGCGAAGCGCCGGTCTTAGTCTTCACCTCGGAACGTTCCGACGGGCGGCGCGCCTCGGAACTGGCGCGGCTCGGCGTCGAAGTGGTGCGCCTGCCCGCGGGCGGGCGCGACCCGGCGGCCGTGCTCGCCGAGCTGCGCCGGCGGAAGGTTCAGGGGCTGCTTGTCGAGGGCGGCGCGCGCGTCGCGGGCGAGCTCCTGCGCTCCGGCCTCGTCAACAAGGTGAGCTTCTTCGTCGCCCCGCTCATCCTCGGCGGCGACGCGCTCGGGGCCGTCGGCGGCGCCGGCGCGCTCACCGTCGAAGAGGCCCTCAAACTCCACGACGTGGAGATCAACCGCCACGGCCGCGACGTGGAAATCACCGGGTACATAAAAGACCTAAATCGTGAGCCGTGAACCGTGAAGAGAGGTTGCCGGTCGTCAGTGGCGGCACCGTCTTGACTGATCGGCCGGCGGCTGACGACTGCTTTTAACGGTTCACGATTCACGGCTTTTGACGATTCACAGCCTGCACCATGTTGCCGCGCGCGAAGAAGAGTCTGGGGCAGAACTTTCTGGTCGAGGAGAGTTACGTGCGGCGCATCGTGGAGGCGGTGGGGCCGCGCGCGGGCGAGACGCTGGTGGAGATCGGGCCGGGGCGGGGCGCTTTGACGGGGCGGCTCGTCGAGCGCGCGGGGCGGGTGGTGGCCGTCGAGTTCGACCGCGAGCTGGCCGCCTACCTGCGCGGGCGCTTCGCCGCCGCCGCGAACTTCGAGCTGGTCGAGGCCGACGCGCTCGAAGTCGATTTCTGCGCGGCGGTCGCGCCCGCGGCCTCGGCGCGCGTCGTCGCCAACCTCCCTTACAACATCTCGACGGCCGTGCTGCAACGCCTCGTCGCGCAGCGCCGCTGCCTGCCCGAGCTGGTCTTGATGTTGCAGCGCGAGGTGGTCGAGCGCGTGACGGCCCCGCCCGGCTCGCCCGAGCGCGGCTTCCTCTCCGTGCTCGTCCAAGCTCACTGCGAGGCCGAGGCGCTCTTCGACGTGCCGCCGGGCGCGTTCCGGCCCGTGCCGAAGGTGTGGAGCACGGTGGTGCGTTTGCGCGCGCGCGAGCGCGTCGAGCCGGGCGCGGCCGGCGAAGAGTTCTTCCGCGTCGTCGTGGGCGCGGGCTTCGCGCAGCGGCGCAAGACCATCCTCAACAACCTGCGGGCCGCGCCCCCGGAGTTACGCGCGCGCGTCGAGGCCGCGGGCGGCGAGCGGGAAGCGCTCTCGGCCGCCGGAGTCGAGCCGCAACGGCGGGCCGAGACCCTCACGCTCGAAGAGTGGGCGGCGCTGGCGCGGGTTCTCGAAGGCGCGGCCGGCGCGACTTAGCGCCGCCAACGTCGCCGCCCGCAACGGCCCCGCGCCGCGAGGCCGTTTGACTAGGCGGCGGACTTGGGTTATTTTGCCGTCCCCCATTAGACGAGCAAGCG
>DATMVI010000280.1:0-16501 GCA_035563275.1 Pyrinomonadaceae bacterium | reverse complement strand
AGTGGATGGCGTTGGCGATCAGCTCCTTGCCCGTGCCCGACTCGCCAACGATGAGGACGTTGGCGTCCGACTTCGCCACCGACTCGATGGTCTCGTAAATCTGCTGCATCTGCCGCGATGCGCCGATGATGTTGAAGTATTCGGTGCGCGTCGAGAGCTGGCGGCGCATCGACTCGGTCTCGGTCATCAGCTCGTGGCGTTCGAGCGCGCGCTCGACCAGCGGCATGAGCACGTCGAAGTCGAAGGGCTTCTCAAGGAACCAGAAGGCCCCGGCCTTCGTCGCCTCCACGGCGCGCTCGACCGAGCCGTAGCCGGTCATCACGATGACCTCGGACGAGGGGCGCGTGTCCTTGATGTGGCGCAGCACGTCCATCCCGTCCATGTCCTTGTCGGGGAGTTGCAGGTCGCAGAGGGCGAGGTGGTGGCCGCTGCCGTCGAACAGCTCGACGGCCTGCGCCCCCGACGAGGCGGTGTCGACGGTGTAGCCCTCCTCGGCCAGATTCTGCTTGAGCGAATCGGCCATCATCGGCTCGTCGTCAACCACCAAGATGCGTACGTCTTTACGTTCCACTATGTCTCTCCCCTTTCATAAGTGCGGATGTCAGAAATGCCGGGGCGCGGAAGGAGAGCCGTAAGTCCGCGCCCGGCCGGGGTCAGTGCGCGAGCGGCAGGCGCGCGCGCAGGGTGCCGCCCTCGTGCGACGTCTCGCCGCCGTGCTCGCGGATGATGCGCGCGGCTAAGGCCAGACGCAGGCCGGGGCCGCCGTTGAAACTCTGGAAGAGGTCGCCGTCGCCTTCCGCGCCCGGCAGCCCGCGCCACTCGATGACGGCCGCCGCGCGCCCGTCCGTCTCCTCGCGGCGCAGACTCACCTCGGCCGGCCCGGCCCCGTCGGAGCGCCCGCCGTTCGTGATATTTTTGAGAGCTTCCGTGAGTAGAGTCGGGTCGAATTCCCCCTCGAAAGGCCCCGGCGCGGCCGTCAGCGGGAGGCCGTCGGCCGTCTCGGAGAGCAGGCGCGCGAGGTCTGTGCCGGGCTGGCGCTTGAGTTCCACGGGGCGGCCGTAGCGGACGAGCAGCGTCATGTCCGAGGCGGCGCGCTCCAGACCCTGGATGAGCTTCGCCATGGTCTCCAGCTCGTCGGCTGGGCGTTCGCTCTTCTCCATCCGCTTGCGGAGGAACGTGGCATAGAGTTTGAGACCGTTGAGCTGGTTTTTGAGGTCGTGGACGATCTGCACGGACGCGCTCCCGAGCGCGCGCAGTGTTTCGTCGTCCTGTATCTCTGATTTTAGGGGCTTCATAGACTCCCGCGCGCGACCGGGCCGGGTTCTGACCCGTGGCGGCCGAGGGGTTTTAACCCTCGTGGCCTGTACGGATTAAACCCGAACGTCGGTGTTTTTTGTGTCGCGTTTTCGTCCGGCATCTTAACAAAAAAATTGAGTGTTTGCTAGTCGTACGTTCGGGCGCGGGACGGGGCCGGACTTGAGGACGAAGGTCGAGAGAGAAGGAATGGAAGCAGCAGAGGCCACCCGACCCACCGTGCTCGTGGTCGAGGACTTCGAGGACAACCGCTTTATGATGCGGCGCCTCCTTGAGATGAGCGGCTACCGCGTGGTCGAAGCCGTCAACGGCAAGCAGGCCGTCGAGATGGCCGAGACCGAGCACCCGGCCATCATCCTCATGGACTTGAGCCTGCCGATGCTCGACGGGCTGGCCGCGACGCGCCGCATCCGCGAGCAGAACGGCCTCGGCCGCGTCCCCATCGTCGCCGTCTCGGCCCACGACTCCGCGGACTTTCACGCCGAGGCCCTCGCCGCAGGCTGCAACGAGTACGTCACCAAGCCCATCGACTTCGACCAACTCGTCCAGCTCCTCGACCGTCTGCTGAAGCGGTAGCCGGCCGCCGGCCGTCGGTTGCCGGTCAACAGTTATCAGCCGTCAGTTAAGAATCCTCGCTAAGTGGCCCGGCCCCGCAGCGGCCGGCGTTGAAATCTCTCACGGCCGGCGGGTCGCCCCGCGGGCGTTTTCAGGTCGGCGGCGCGGCCGGCTCGGGGCCGCGCCGCCGGCCGCCCGAGTGCTCCCCATGCCCTCCGTCTACGGGCCTCTCTTCAGCCAGCGCCTCGACTCGATCACGCGCGCTTGGGTTGACGAAATCTACGCCGAACGCCGCACAGACCTGCCTAACCTGCTCTCTTTCCGCGAGCTGGTCGCCTTCGTCCCGGAGATTTGCGACGAGGCGGCCCGCCTGATCGACGAGGAGGCGACCGACGGCGAGATCGTCGCCGCCGCGCGGGCCACGCGTGCCTACGCCCAGACGCGTTTCCAGCAGGGCGCGCTCCTCGACGAAGTGGCACGCGAGTTGACTCTCCTGCGTGAGACTCTGAACGAGTTCCTCTGGCGGGAGGGCCTGCCGGAGGCCGAAGGCGGCTTGGGCGAACTGGCGGCGGCGCTGCGGAGGGCGAACCGCTTCCTCGACGAGCTGATAACGCAGGCGGTTCTCATCTACGCGGCGAGCCTACGGCCGTGCGTGCCGACGCGCGACGGCGTCTGGCCGCCGCCGCGCAGGCGCAGGTGAGGGGCGACGGGGGCGAACGCGAATGAGACGGGCGGGGGGCGAGATGCAGAACAGGCTCGACGTGCGCACCAAGTTGCTCCTGATGCTCGCCGTCCTGTCGCTGCCCCTGCTCATCATCAGCCTGCTCCAACTGCACCGCTACGAGAAGAGCCTCAACGAGCAGGCCGCGGCCATCGCGCGCATCGAGGCTTCGGCCGCGGCCGGCGCGCTCGAATCGTGGGTCGAGGATCACCCGGCGCAGACCTCCGCGGCAGACCCCCTGCCGCCCGACCTCGCCAGCGAACTCTACGCGCGGCTGAAGCGGCGGACGACGCCGGGCGCGCAGACCGCGCTCGTCGTCTTCGACGCGCAGGGGCGCCCCGTTTCGTGGCAGCCGGGCGTCTCCGTCCCCGTCCCCGAAAAACTCCCGGCCGGCATCCGGCAGGAGCTGTGGAGCGACGGCCAGCGGCGCGTCACCGGCGTCACGCGCGCGCAGCCTTCGGGCTGGAGCGTGGCGGCCGGCGTGCCGACGCCCGAGGACACGCCCGCCGGCCGCTCCGTCGTGACGCTGACGGCGACGTGGGCCTTCACGCTTCTGGCGTCGAGCCTCATCGCCGTCTGGGCCGTCGGCCGCTTCACGAAACCGCTCGAAAGGCTGGCGGCGTCGGCCTCGAATCTGGGCGAGGGGAAGCTGGGCGAGCGCGTCGAGGTCGAGACCAACGACGAGGTCGGGACGCTGGCGCGCGGCTTCAACGCGATGGCGGCGAGCCTCGAAACCAAGTTCGACGCCGTCAAGAAGCAGAGCGCCTTCATCGGCGAGGTGCTCGACTCCCTGCCGCTGGCCGTCGTCGTTCTGGACGCGCGCCTCATCGTGCGCAAGGTCAACGCGGCCTTCGCGCAGACGGCGGCGCGCAACGCCGAGCGGCTGACGGGCCGCGGGCTCTACGAGGCGGCGGCGGGGCTGGCCGCCCTGAGCGGCGTCATCGAGGACGTGCGCCGGACGCGGCAGGCTTTCGTCGGCTACAGCCTCGCGCTGGAGCTGGCCGCGCCGCGCGACGCGGGGGTCGAGGAGGGGCAGAAGTTCTGGGACGTGATCGTCTGGCCCGTGATGGAACAAAGCGAGGGGCGCGGCGATCTAATCCTCATCCTCTCGGAGGTCTCGAAGCGCGTCCGGGCCGAGCGTCTGGCGACGGCCGCCTTCGCCTCCGAGAAGGCGCGCGCGGCCGAGCTGGCGAGCGTCATCAACCAGATGGTCGAGGGCGTCATCATCGTGGACGCCGAGGGCCGCTACCGCATCAACCCCTCGGCGGCGCGCATCCTCGGCCGGCGCCCCGGCGAGTTCCGCGACGGCGTCAAGGCGCTGATCGTGGACATGACCCTGCGCGACATGGAGGGGCGCGTGCTCGCGCCGGGCGCGACGCCCATCTGCCGCGCGCTGGAGCGCGGCGAGCAGGTCTCGGCCGAGCAGTGCAGGGTCATCCGGCGCGGCGGCGAGGAGCGCGTCGTGGCGGTGAGCGCGACGCCGCTGCACGACGAGGGCGGCCGCTCCGAGGGCGCGGTCGTCGTCTTCCGCGACATCACCGAGGAGGTCACGCAGCACCAGCGCCTGCTCGCCGCCTACGACCGGCTGAAGGAGCACGACCGCCTGAAGTCGGCCTTCGTCGCCAACATGAGCCACGAGCTGCGGACGCCTTTGAACGTCATCATCGGGCTGTGCCAGTTGCTCTCGCGCGACCCGGCCGCGCCGCTCGCGCCGCTCCAGTCCGACGCGGTCGTCCGCATGGAGCGCAACGCGCGCGCGCTGCTCGAACTCGTCAACGACATGCTCGACTACTCGCGGCTCGAAGCGGGCCGGTCGGCGCTGCAACTCGAAACGCTCGACGTGGCCGAGGTGATCGGGGCGGTGGCGCAGGAGTACGGCGAGGAGGCGCGCGACAAGAAGATCGAGCTGAGCGTCGAGGTCTCGCCCGAGCTGCGGCGCGTCCGCAGCGACCGGCGGAAGCTGACGCAGGTCGTCTCGTGTCTGGTCTCGAACGCCCTGAAGTTCACCTCGGCGGGGCGCGTCGCCGTGAGCGCCGCGCCGGCCGGGGCGGATCGGTGGTATATTGAGGTCACGGACACGGGCATCGGCATGTCGAGCGACGCGCTGGCCTACATCTTCGACGGCTTCCGGCAGGTGGACGACCGCCTGACGCGCTCGTACAACGGGGTGGGCCTCGGCCTCGCCATCACGCGCCGCATCGTCGAGCTTCTGGACGGCGAGATCGCGGTCGAGAGCCGCGAGAACGAGGGCAGCCGCTTCCGCATCACGTGGCCGCGCGAGGCCCGCGCGCGCACCGGAACCGGCTCGCTCGTCCACCCCCGCGAGCTGCAAGCGCCGCCCGAATCAATCGACCGCCGCGCCCGCGCGGGGTGAAGAATTTTTGATTTTAGATTGTTGATTTGCGATCCGGAGTTAGCGGTTGCCGGTTCGCCAGCCAGTCGCCTTTAACTGACGACTGACGACCGAATCTGAAGTCGGAAATCAAAAAACTAAAATCTTCTGTTGGAGGCAACGTGATTCGCTGTCAGCATTGTGGTGAGGAGGTCGAGGAGGGGCGCGGCTTCTGCCCGCACTGCGGCCAGCCGATGTCAGCCGCCGCGCAGCCCCCGCCCGAAGCCGGCACGGCCTTGCAGGCTGTGCGCGCGGAGCGGCGGGGCGCGGGGGACGCGCCACAGGGGCCTCAGGTGTCGGCGCCGATGTCGTCGTTCGAGCGGCGGGGCGGGGAGCCGGACGGCTCAAGGCGCGCGATCTTCATCGCGGTCGCCGTCGTCGGGGCGCTTCTGGTGGCGGGCTTGGCGTGGTGGGCGTCGCGGCCGTCGGCGCGGCCGGGCGAGGAGCGTCTGGCGGACGCGGTGCGGCCCGGCGCGGCCGAGTTCCCCGGCCCCGACCGTCTGATCGTCGACTTCAGGCCCGACGACAACGCCGAGATCGGCCCGACGGCGCTGGGCACGTGGGCCGTGACGATGCGGCCCGTCGTGCGCAACTTCACGGGGCGCACGGTCAACGGGCTGGAGTTCCGCGCCGCCGGACTCGACCTCTCCGGCAACGTCATCCGCGAGCGGACGTTCGTCACGCAGCAGGAGATCGAGCCGAACAAAGTCCACACCCCGGCCATCAGCGTCAACTTCCCGCAGGACAACAAGCCGGCCGACCTCCGGCTCGAACTGACGGGAGTCAGGTTCAGGTAGGTTGCGGATTCGCGGCCCGCTCGCCGCACCCGTCAGTTTCCTTCCGGCTCGCTCACGAATAACTCTTCGAGCGCGTTGCCGACGGGCTGCACGGCGATGAGGGCCGCCCCGGCCTCGCGGACGGCGCGCAGCGCGTCGTCAACGTGCTTCTCCGAGGCGACCTCGACGCGCGCGCCGCCGGGCGTCGCCGTCACGCGCGCCCCCCCGACGCCCGCCAGCGCCGCTTCGAGGCGCTCGGCCGTCGCGCCCGCCACGATCAGCTCCATCGCCCGCTCGCCCACGCCCGCCCTCAGCTCCGCGAGCGGCCCGACGTGCGCCAGCCGGCCCCGCCGGAGCACGGCCGCGCGGTCGCAGAGCACCTCGATGTCCGAGAGGATGTGCGAGCAGAAGAAGACGGTCGTGCCCCGCCCGCGCAGAGAGGCGATGAGGTCGCGCACCTCGCGGCGGCCGACGGGGTCGAGGCCGCTCATCGGCTCATCGAGGAAGACCACCGAGGGGTCGTTGACGAGCGCCTGCGCGAGTCCGACGCGCTGCAACATGCCCTTCGAGAACTTGCGCAACTGCTTGTCCCACGATTTCTCTTCGAGGCGCACGCGCGCGAGCAGGTCGGCCGCGCGCCGCCGCCGCTCGGGCCGCGGGTAGCCGAACAACTCGGCGCAGTATTCGAGGAACTCGCGCGCCGTCAGGTAGTCGTAGAAGTACGGGTGCTCGGGCAGGTAGCCGATCTCGGCGCGCATCGAGGCGTCGCCGATGTCGCGCCCGAGGACGGCAGCCGTGCCCGCGCTTGGGTACATCAGGCGCATGAGGAGCTTGAGGGTCGTCGTCTTGCCGGCGCCGTTCGCGCCGAGGAAGCCGAAAATCTCGCCGCGCTCGACGCGCAGCGTCAGCCCGTCGAGCGCCCGCACGCGACGCTTGCGCAGGAAGCCGACCTCGTAATCCTTCGTCAGGTTGTTGATCTCGACAGCCGGGGACATCGTTCAAACCTCAAGTAGACAGTAGTCGGCAGACAGTAGACAGTAGAAAAAACTTCGCCATCGAACCACCCGCGTGTCAGCGTCAGCGACCTCAATGCGGAGCCTACCGGCCGCTGACTACTGTCTACTATCTCTTCGGCACCTCCGAACGTTTGTCGAGCGCGGCCTCGCACTTGCTCTGGTCGAGCAGGTAGGGGAGGCCCGTGGGGTCGAGGGGCGAGCCGGAGGCGTCGGTGTTGAGCCGCGCCGCGCGCAGCGCCGGGGCCACCTCGCGCCAAGAGGCCGGGCAGCGCGAGGCGCGCGAACGGAACTCTTGCAGCACGCGGCCGACGGCGTCGCGCTCGTCGAGCGAGCGGAGCTGGAGCAGGCGCTTGGCGGCGAGGAGTTTGATCTTCTCGTCGTCCGCCCCTTCGAGCATCCGCCGGTAGAGCTGGCGCGCCGTGTCGCGGCTCCCGCCGTAGACCTGCACCTGCACCGCGAGCGCCGACATCCACCGCGGCGCGCCCTCGACGGCCGCGCCCGCGCGGTAGGCTTCGCTCGACTCGGCGTAGCGCCCGGCCTGCCAGTGGATGTAGCCGAGGTGCTGGTAGAGACGCCACTCGCGCGGGTTCTCCCGGATGCCGCGCTCGACGAAGCGGACGGCGCGCGCGTCGTCGATGGCGGGCAGCACCACCGCGCCGAAGTCGTAGGCGGCCATGAACTGCGGGTCGAGCGCCGTCGCCTGTTCGAGCAGGCGGGGGAGGCCGCCGACGCCGAGCGGCCTGAGGTCGTCGAGCGCGTAGGACTCGCGCGCGCCCGTCTTGCGGCCGAGGTATTGCAGCGAGCGCAGCCAGTACCAGTCGGCGGCCAGCCCGTTGAAGGCGAGGCTCAGGCGGCGCGCCGCCTCGGGCGCGACGTAGAGGTCTTCGTAAGAGGCGAAGGGGTCTTCCGCGGGGCGCACGGCGTCGAGGCGGCGCGAGAGCAGGAAGACGCAGGCCAGCCCGGCGACGACGACGAGGGCGAGCGCCGCGTCGCGCGCGGCGAACGGGGGGCGCGGGGCCGGGCCGCTGTGTCCGTCGCGGGCGTTCATTTGAAGTTGCGCCGGCGGAAGACGAGCGTCGCGGCCGCCAGCAGCACGGCGACGTAGACGAGGCCGTAGAGGAGCGCGCCGGCGAAGGCCTCCGCGGTCGGCGTCCGCCCGTGCGAGGCGGCCGTGATGTAGGCGTAGTTCGAGAGGTTCGGCAGCAGGTAGTAGAGCGCGCCGAAGAGGAGGCGCGCGGCGGCCGACCCGCCCGTCTCGGAGAGGTTGCGGAGGTCGGCGCTGAAGTGGCCGATGACGAAGACGAGGAAGGTGAGCAGGGCCGAGAGGGCCGGCGTCGAGAAGGAGGAGAAGAGGAGCGCGACGGCGACGAGGATCATCAGCTCGGCGTAGACGAGCGCGGCCGCCGGCCAGATCGTGAGGACGAGCGGGTGCCAGCCGCCGCGCACGTAAACTAGCGCGAGCGAGACGCCCGCCGCCATCACCGCGACGTTGACGGCCAGCGTCAGGCACAGGCCCAGATACTTGCCGAGCAGGAACTCGCCGCGCCCGACCGGCTTGGCGAAGATGGCGTAGAGCGTGCGCCGCTCGATCTCCTTGTAGACCAGCCCGACGCCGACGAAGACCGCGATGAAGACGCCGAACAGGAGCATCGCGCTCAGCCCCATGTCCACGATGATCTTCGACTCCTGCGCCGCCGACAGCTCGCCGAGGAAGACCGCGCCGCCCGTCAGCAGCAGCACGAAGAGGACGAGGTTGTAGAGCACGCGGTCGCGCAGCGCCTCGCGGAAGGTGTTGCGGGCGATGGCGGCGACGCGCCGCGGCGACGACCCGCGCGCGGCCGGGCGGGAGGCCCCGACGCCGGCCAACTCCTTCGCCTGAACCATGTCCTCAACAATACTGCTCATCGTCTTTCTTTGTCACCCTAAATCAGTAGTCGGTGGCCGGCGTTCGGCGGACGGTAGAAAGAGCTTCGGCGGCGAACCGTTCGCGTGCCGGCGTCGGCTTAGGCGGCGCGGGGCCTGCCGACTGCCCCTTCAGTTTTTAAGCGGCGTCCCGCCGGCGATGGAGGTCGGGGGGGTGGCGACGCCGATGGGGTGCTGGAAGATCGCGCCGGGCTCGTTCGACGAGAAGTTGCGCGTGCCGGTGATGGCGGTGGCGGGCGCGGCCCCGGCGCAGAAGACGGTCGCGCCGCCCGTCAGCGTGATGGCGTACATGTAGCCGCTCTTGGCGGTGGCGGCGGTCGTCGCCGAGGCGAGGTGGCTGTCGATCATCTCGTAGGTCAGCAGCTCGGCGAAGGTCGCGAACGTGCTGCCGCCGCCGTAGGTCGAGCGGTACGCCTCCTCGACGCTCGAAAGGTTGCGGATGGCGGAGATGGCCGAAGCCTCGTTGGCCGCGCGGCGCGAGGCCAGCAGGTTGGGGATGGCGATGGCGGCGACGATGCCGATGATCGCGACGACGATCAGCAGCTCGATCAGCGAGAATCCCTTCTGACTTGTCGGCGTCTGCATAGGTTCACCCACCTCTCGGCGGCGCGCGGCGTCGTGTAAAGCCGAAGCGGGGCGAGGCACTCTGCCTGCGCCCCGCTTCGGCGTGCTCGGATCGGGTCAAGAGTTACGGCTAGTTGCCGATGGGCTTGACGGTCGCGCCGGACGGCTCGGTCGCGCCGCAGGCGGTCGTCGGGGTGGTCGTGTCGGCGAGGATGATGCCCTCTTCGTTCGACCAGAAGCGGCGGCGGCCGACGTTGAGGCTGGCCGAGGTCGCGTTCGTCTGGTAGCCGGAGTTGAGGTCGGCGGCCGCGGTCGGGATGGCGTAGAAGTAGCCGCTCTTGGCGGTGGCCGCGTCGACGGCGTCGGCGACGCCGCTGTCGATCAGGTCCTGACCTTCGAGTTCGGCGATGGTGCCGTAGACGCCGCCGCCGACGGTCGAGGCGTAGGTGGACTGGGCGCTCGTCAGGGTGCGCATGGCGGAGATGGCCGAAGCCTCGTTAGCGGCGCGGCGCGAGGCGAGGAGGTTGGGGATGGCGATGGCGGCGATGATGCCGATGATCGCGACGACGATCAGCAGCTCGATCAGCGAGAAGCCGTGCTGGCCTTTTTTCTGTTGCATCTTCTTTCTGGTGCTCCTTAGAGAATCTGGGGTCGAGTGAAGATTAGTTCTCGCGCTCTCGGACATCGTCTCAGGCTACGCGCCGCTGTCGCGCGATCCGGTCGGTGGTGGGAGAAACAAGGGGCGTGCCACGTCGCGCGCGGACGGCCTCGGGGCCGAAAAAGCGGCGTTTTTGCGGGCTGTTGCCGGCGGGGGAGGGCGGGTCGGGGCGGCGTGCCGGGGGCCACGGCGCGCGCCGGTAACAATTTTCGGCACGGGCCGCCTGCCGTAAATTGACAACGCGCGCAGCCCGCTCTCAAGGCAAAGCTTACTGGGCCGGCCGGCCCGGATTTCAGGAAATCGCGCGCCCGGCTTCCAATTTCCACGCGGCGCGAAGGAGGGCGGAAGGCGGTTGAGCGCAGCGTCAGGCGGGGTTCACACGAAGGGCGCGGAGGGTTCACAGGGGACGCGGAGAAATCAACTTCTTCTCCGCGGACTCCGCGAGCCCCCCGCGCCCCCTGCGTTGAAGACTGCTTTCGGCGCGCTCGACGGGAGGTCTAAAACAGACCGGAGTCCGCGGCCGGAAGCAGTCGCCCCCGGCCGCGGACTCCGGAACGGAGTCGGCGACTTTTAAAGTCCCGCCTTAGCTCGACGTGCCGCCCGTGGCGTAGGCCGCCGCGCCGCCGCCGGTCGTCTCGCCGGAGCCGGACTGCTGCTGCTCGTCGGTCTTGGCGGTGGCGGCCATCGTCTGCGCCGCCTGATGTTCGACGCGGCTGCGCTTGGCCACCTCCTGCTGCGTCGAGAGGTCGATGCCGATGAGGTCTTTGAGCTTGCCGAGCAGGGCGGGGACGACCACGGTGCGGGCCGTGCGCGAAAGCTCCTCGACGGCGCGGTCGCCGAGCGTGGACAGCTCCTCCTGAAGCCGGTCGTAAGCCTTCGTCTCCTTGAAGCGCTCGAAGAGGCCCGGCCCCTTCGGCTCCTCGGCCTGCCCCGTCTGGCCGCCCGTCGAGGCCAGCGCGGCGAACGAGGACGGCGACTCGGACGAGGGCGCGGTCGGCGACTGGTAGCCGCTGCTGTAGGAGGGGCGCGTGTCCGGCCCAACGTCTTCGGCCGAGTCCGAGCCGTAGTCGCCCGCGGCGGCGTAGGCCGCGGGGGGCGCGGCGCGGTGGGCCGAAGAGCCGGTCGTGCCGCCGAGGACGGGGCTGGCCGCGTAAGGCCGCCGCGACTCGCCCATGCGGTCGAAGCCGCGGTCGATGCGGTCGAACGAGTCGGCCTCGTCCGCGTAGCTCAGCTCGTCGTACTCGTCGGCGTCGCGGTCGCCCCGGAACGCGCCGGCCACGCTGTAGCCGAGGCAGATGCCGACGCCGAACGCGCCCAGCGTGAAGGGGAGCGGGCGGCGTCGGTACTGCTCGCGCCAGTCGAGCGAGTCGCTGATGTTCTCTCTCACCTGCTGGTACTGGTTCACCACTGTCTCCTTGATCTCCGTGACGGTCTGTGTGATGGATTCGCGCGCCTCCTCCATACGACGCTGAAGCTCGGCCTTCGTCGCATCCGTTTCGGCGGCCGCTTCGGGCGCGCGCTGAAGTCCTACATTTCGTTCTTCAGCCATTGCTTGTCCTTTCTGATCTCCTCCAGACTGGTGGTCGGCGCGGGGTTGTACGAGGCCATCCGGTTCTTCATCACGAGGATGATGACGCCGCCGATGACGAGGTAGACGACGCCCGTGATGAGGAAGCCCCAGCCGTAGCTGGTCGGGCCGTAGCGCTCGGCGACGCGGCCCGCGTCGTCGCTGCCGAACAGCGTCGAGATGAAGAAGGCGATGGCGACGTTGACGAGCGCGAAACCGATGGCGGCGATGATGGCCCCCACGGCCGTCACCGCGGCGTTGCGCGCGTAGAAAGCCGCGTCCTCCTTCAACTCGACCTTCACGAGGCTGAGCTTGGTGTCAACCAGCGTCATGACGTGGTCGCCGAGGCGACCCAGCAGCGCCGGCAGGTTCTCGATGTCGGCCTGCGGCACTGCCGCCGGGGCGGCCGCCGCCCTCCTCTCCACTTCGGCCATCGCACCCTCCTTACAAAGTGACGAGTCCGGGGTTCCGGGTTTCGAGTTAAAGCCCCTCCGGCGGACGCTTCAAGTGCCGGGCGGAGTCCTTTAACTCGGAACCCGAAACTCGTAACTCGAAACTTAAAGTTAACGCCGTCCGCCGCGCAGCAGCAGCCCGAGGACGAAGCCGGCCGCGGCCGCGACCAGAAGCGCCTGCCCGGGGTTCTGCCGCGCGTAGTCCTTCGCCTCCTCGGCCATCTGCCCGTAGTCCTTGTTGCGCAGGTCGGTGATCTTGTCGCCGACGCCCGAGAAGCGCTCGCCCAAGTAGTCCTTCGCGTGCTGGCCGTACTCGGCGACCTTCTGGCCGTACTGGCGGGCCGTGTCGGTCAGGCCGCCGCCTTCGCCGCCGCCGCCGGTCGTGGAGGTCGAAAGCCCGGTCGAGGTGCCGGCGTCGCCGGCGAGGCCCGTGGCCGTGCCGGCGCCCGTGCCGCCCGCGCCGCCCGAAGTGCGCGCGCCCCACTGGGACGGGTCGCCGGTGGCCCCGGCCGAAGTCCCGCCGGCCCCGGTCGTCCCGCCGCCCGCGCCGCCGGTGGTGGTGTTGTCGTTATCAGGTCTGTTCTGTGACATCTTCCTTCTCTCCTCTGCTAGGTAATGGTGTTAGACCGCTCGACAATGAAAGCGCGCGAGAGATCGCTTCACGCCAAAAGGGTTTTCCCGTCGCCGAGGTGCAAACGTCGTGCCGCCCTGAAGGCGGCGGCCGGCGGCGGCGGAAAATGCGCGGCGGGGCGGCGCACGCGCATGCGCGCCCCGCGCCGAAAAACTTCGGTTTTGTTGTGAAAAGGTACGGGCTAAGGGTAGCACAAGGCTGGGAACAATACATCACGAAAGTATTTCCGCGAACCTGCTTGACAGTCGCGTCGTACCGATGTTAGTAAGTACTTACTTGCGGGACTCTGGCGGGCGGAGAGCGGGATGAGCAGACAGGCCGAGACGCGGCGCGACGACGCGCCCGAGGCGGGCGCGGGCGGCGGGCGGATGGCCGCCGAGGAGCGCCGGCGCCAGATCGTGCGCGTCGCCATGCGCCTCTTCGCCGAGCGCGGCTTCCGCGGCACGACGACCAAGGAGATCGCGCAGGCGGCCGGCGTCTCCGAGGCCATCATCTTCCGCCACTTCGCCACCAAAGACGAACTCTACACGGCCATCATCGACGACAAGTCCTGCGAGGGGCTGGGGGGCGGCCTCGGCGCGGGCGACGAGTCGCACGAGGGGCACACGGTGGTCGATGTCGTCCGCCACTGCGTCGGCGACGCGATGGAGCGCGGCGACGACCGCGCCGTCTTCGAGCGGCTGGCGCTGACGATGATCGAGCACCATCAGGCCGACCCGCAGTTCCTCCGCCTCCTCCTCTACTCGGCGCTCGAAGGCCACCAGCTCGCGCAGATTTTCTGGGATCGCAACGTCCGCGTGATGTACGAGTTCCTCGGCGCCTACGTCCGCCGGCGGCAGCGCGAGGGGGCCTTCCGCGAGGGCGTCGATCCGCTCGTCGCCGTGCGCGCCTTCACCGGCGCGGTCATCCACCACTCGCTCAACAACACGCTCTGGGACAAAGACCCGGCGCGGCGCATCCTCAACCTCTCGACCGAGGAGGCGGCGCGCGCCTTCACAGACATTTTACTGCGGGGCCTGACCGGCGGCCCCGCGGCGGCGAAGGGCGGCGCGAAGCCGCGCCCGCAGCCGCCCGGCCACAGGAGCAAGAAGAAGTAAACGTTATGATCTCCCGTCAACTTCTCAAGACCTCGTTCGCGCTCACGCTCGTCGCGGCGCTCGGCCTCGGGGCCGCGGCGTGCGGCGGCGGCTCGCGCGCGCAGGCGAACAAGCAGGGGCCGGAGGCCGAGGGCACGCCCGAGGCGGTGCAGGTTTCGACGGCCCCGGCCGTCCGGCGCGACCTGCCGCGCTTCATCGAGGCCACGGGCGGCCTCGCGGCCGACGAACAGACGGACGTGGCCCCGACCGTGGGCGGCCGCGTCGTCTCGGTCGGCGTCGACCTCGGCAGCTACGTCCAGCGCGGGCAGCCCATCGTCCGGCTCGACGCGGCCGACGCGCAGCTCCGGCTCGAACAGGCGCAGGCCGCGCAGGCGCAGGCGCAGTCCAACGTCCGGCAGGCCGAGGAGCGCATCGGCCTGCGGCCCGGCCAGCGCTTCGACCCGACGCGCGTCGCCGAGGTCGGGGCCGCGCGCGCCGCCCTCGATCTCGCCGAGAAGCAGTTGCGCCGCTTCGAGACGCTGCTCGAATCCGGCGACGTCTCGCGCTCGGCCTACGACCAGCAGCGCGCGCAGCGCGACCAGCTCCGCCAGCAGTACGAGGCCGCGCTGGCGCAGGCCAACCAGTCTTACGCGGCGGTGGGGACGGCGCGGGCGGCGGTCGAGTCGGCGCGCGTGCAAGTCGAGACGGCGCGGAAGGGCGTGCGCGACGTGATCGTCTACGCGCCCATCAGCGGCTACGTCGCCGACCGCCCGGCCGACCTCGGCGAGTTCATCTCGACCTCGATGAAGGTGGCTACCATCGTGCGGACGAACCCTTTGCGCGTGCGCATAGACATCCCCGAGCAGGACATCTCTGCGGTGCGGCCGGGCCAGAGCGTGTCGGTCAGCGTCTCGGCCTACCCCGGCCGCACCTTCGCCGGCCGCGTCGCGCGCATCTCGCCGAACGTCTCGGCGCAGTCGCGCACGCTCACCGTCGAGGCCGAGGTGGACAACGGCGAGAACCTGCTCAAGCCGGGCCAGTTCGCCACGATCCGCATCCTCCTGCCGCAGACCGAGCCGGCCATCCTCGTCCCGGCGCGCGCCGTGCGCTCCGACGGCACGTCGGCCCGCGTCTTCGTCATCCGCGACGGCGTCGCGCAGGAGCGGCTCGTGCAGACGGGGCAGGCCGAGGGCGACCTCGTCGAAATCCGCGGCAACGTGGCGCCCGACGAACCCGTCGCCACCTCGAACGTCGAGCAACTGGCCGACGGCGTGCCCGTCCGGCAGTAAAAAGTTTCGAGTTTCGGGCCGCGGGTTCGAGTTTGAGAACCCACCCGGAGCTTGAGCCGTTCGGTCGGAAAGGCGCTAACTCGAAACCCGGAGCCCGAAACTCGAAACTTAAAAGCCATGCAGAAACTGGCAGAGATTTGTGTCCGCCGCCCCGTCTTCGCGACGATGATTATCTTGTCGCTGACGGTCGTCGGCGCGTTCTCGTTCTTGTCGCTCGGCGTCGACCTCTTCCCGAAGATCGACTTCCCGACGATCACCGTGTCGGTCATCAACCCCGGCGCGAGCCCGCGCGAGATCGAGACGGAGATCACCGACAAGGTCGAGGCCGCCGTCAACACCATCAGCGGCATCGACGAGCTGCGCTCGACCTCGGTCGAGGGCGTCTCGCAGGTCTTCGTCCAGTTCCTGCTGGACAAGGACGTGGACGTGGCGGCGCAGGAGATACGCGACAAGGTCAGCCTCATCCGCGGCGACCTGCCCGAGACGGCCGAAGACCCCGTCATCATCAAGCTCGACACCGACGCCGCGCCCGTCCTGCGCATCGCCGTCTCGGCCAACAAGTCCCTGCGCGAAGTCACCGACATCGCCGACAAGGAGATCAAGGAGCGCATCGAGTCCATCAACGGCGTCGGGCAGGTCGAGATCATCGGCGGCGCCGAGCGCGAGATACACGTCTGGCTCGACCCCGACAAGATGCGCGCCTTCAACGTCACCGTGCCCGAGGTGATGGCGGCCGTGCGCGCGCAGAACTTGGAGGTTCCGGGCGGGCGCGTGGACGAGGGCGCGCGCGAGCTGACCGTGCGCACGATGGGCCGCATCACGAACGCGGCCGACTTCAACCACGTCGCCGTCGGCACGCGCGGCAACTACGCCGTCAAAATCTCCGACATCGGCTACGTCGAGGACGGGACGGAGGAGCAGCGCACGGCGGCGCGCCTGAACGGGCAGCCGGCCGTCACGCTCGTCGTCTCGAAGCAGTCGGGGCAGAACTCGGTCGAGGTGGCCGACGCCGTCAAGGAGCGTCTGGCCGAGCTGGAGCCGGGCCTCCAGCGCAAGGGCGTCCGCACGCAGATCGTCGGCGACCAGTCGATCTTCATCAAGGCGGCGGTCGAGTCCATCCAGACGCACCTCGTCGAGGGCGGCCTGCTCGCGGCGCTCGTCGTCTTCCTCTTCCTCTGGAACTTCCGCTCGACGATGATCGCGGCCATCGCCATCCCGACCTCGATCATCGCCACCTTCGGCCTCATGGCCGCGATGGGCTACACGCTCAACCAGATCACGATGCTCGCGCTGACGCTGATGGTCGGCATCGTCATCGACGACGCCATCGTGGTGCTTGAGAACATCTACCGCTACGTCGAGGAGAAGGGGATGGCCCCTTTTCAGGCGGCCATCGAGGGCACGCGCGAGATCGGCCTCGCCGTCATGGCGACGACGCTTTCGCTGCTCGCCGTCTTCATCCCCGTCGGCTTCATGGGCGGCATCGTCGGCCGCTTCATGTCGAGCTTCGGCCTCACCTCGTCGTTCGCCATCGCCGTCTCGCTGCTCGTCTCCTTCACGCTGACGC
>DATMVI010000279.1:0-19919 GCA_035563275.1 Pyrinomonadaceae bacterium | reverse complement strand
GCCGGCGCGGGCGTCGTGCTGAGGGCCGTCGGCGGCCGCTTCGGGGGCGGCTCGGCGGTGGCGGCGCTGTTGCTGCTGGCCGTCTGCGCGTGCGCGTTCGTCCTGCTGCTGCGGCTCATCAGCAGCTACCACCACCGCGCCGGCGCCGGCGATTGAGATCGGAGGAGCGGGCCTGCTTGCGGCGGCCGCCCCGGCGAGACGAGCCGGGGGCCGGCCGCTTTTCTGTATGAAGACGAAAAAGCAGAAGGCGGAAGGCGGGAGGCGGGAGGCGGCCGCCGCGCGCGGAGCCGGGGGCGGACGCGCCCGCCGCCCCTCTGCGAAGCGCGTCGTCTTCGCCCTCCTCCTCCTGCTGCCTCCCGTCTTCTGCCTCCTGCCCCCTGCGCTGGCGCAGGCGCCCGACGACTCCGCCGGGGAGGTCGTCGTCGAGGGCCGGCAGGCGGGCGATGTCTTCGGCATGGGGCGGACGGTGCGCGTGCGCGGCGGGGTGCGCGGCGTGATCGCGTTCGGCGGCGACGTGATCGTCGAGGGGCGCGTCGAGGGCGACGCGGCGGCCGTCGGCGGCTCGGTCATCCAGCGGCCCGGCTCCTACGTGGGCGGCGACGTGATGGTCTTCGGCGGCGCGTACCGCGACGAGGCCGGGGGCGCGGGGCGCGGCCCGACGGGGCGCACGATGATGTTCGCCGGCTACGAGGAGGAGTTGCGCGAGCTGGCGCGCAACCCGGCGGGCGTGCTGACGCCGAGGCTGACGCCGGCCTTCGTCGGCTGGCGCGTGCTGGCCGTCCTCTTCTGGTTCATCGTCTCGCTGGCGTTGACGGCGGCGACGCCGGGCGCGGTCAGCCGCGCCGCCGCGCGATTGCAAATGACCTCCTTGAGGGTCGCGCTGATCGGCGTGGTCGGCGCGCTCGTGGTCGGCCCCGGCGCGACGGCGGCGCTCAGGTTCCTGCCGCCGATGGTGGGCGGGCTGGTCTTCGTCACGGCGCTGCTCCTGCTCCTCGTCTCCTACCTCTTCGGCCGCGTCGTCGTCCACGCCGTGACCGGGCGCTGGCTCCAGCGCGTGCTGCTCCGAGAGGGGCGGCGTTCGGAGACGGCGGCGCTGCTGCTCGGCGCGGCCTTCTGGGCCGTCGCGCTCGCGCTCCCCTTCGTGTGGCCGGTCTTCGTCCTCGGCCTCGTCGTCGTCAGCCTCGGCCTCGCGCTCACCGCGCCCTACAGGCTCGTCCGAAAAAGGGGCTGAGGCCACCCCGCGTCCGCGAAAAGGTAGAAAAGCTTTGCCTCGCATGACCCCGTCAGGCGGACGCCTGACGCGGCGCGCGCCGCGGAATCGGAACCCCGCCGCCTTGTGCTCCCCGCGCGTGTTGTCGTAAATTGAGGCTTCCGCGGCCGGCACGCCCCCGACTCTTAGCCTGTGCCTCCTCCGCCTGCGGCCGTCGGACTCCTGCCGGGCATGAAGAAAACTTCCGACCTCAAGCTGATCGTCTTTTTCACCGCGCTCACGTTCCTGCTGACGGTCGTGGTCGTCCTGTCGTGGGAGAGGTTCCTGCTGCCCCCCTTCTTCTCGTGGGTCGAGTCGCACTACCCCGGCCCGGCCAACGCCGAGGCGCGCGTCAAGGTGCAGCAGCGCGTCGAGCACTTCTTCATCTCCATCGCGGTCGACATGGTGGTCGTCACGCTCCTGCTCCGGGTCGTGCGCCGCCAGCACCGCCGCGTCGAGGAGAGCGAGGAGCGTTACCGCGCGCTCTTCGAGCACGCCAAGAACGGCATCGGCGTCGCGCGCGCCTCGGACTTCCGCCTCGTCGAGGCCAACGGCAAGTTCTGCGACATCCTCGGCTGTCAGGTCGAGGCGCTGGTCGGCCGCGACGTGCGCGAGCTTCTGCGCGCCGAGGGCGACGGCCCCGACCCGCGGCGGGGCGGCCTCGCGTGGCTGCTCGGCTCGGCCGAGGCCGGCGAGGGCGAGTTCGTCGTCGCGGCCGTCTCGGGCGCGCCCGTCCACATCTCCGTCTCCTTCAGCACGCTCTCGACGGCCGCCGAGAAGTTGATCATGCTCATCGTCCGCGACCTCACGCAGCAGCGGCAGCTCGAAGCCGACAAGGAGGAGATGCAGCGCCAGCTCTACCAGTCGTCGAAGCTCGCCTCCATCGGCGAGCTGTCGGCCGGCGTCGCCCACGAGATCAACAACCCCCTGAACGGCCTCATCAACTTCGCGCAGCTCCTCAAGGACGAGCCCGTCGAGCGCTCCGACTTTGAGCGGCAGATGATCGACGGCATCATCGACGAGGGCGGCCGCATCGCGCGGATCGTGCGCGGGCTGCTGACGTTCGCCCGCCCCGACGGCGACGGCCACGAGGCGCGGCGCGCCCACGTCGGCGAGACCGTCCAGACCTCGGTCGCCCTCTTCGGCCGCCAGCTGGAGAAGGACGGCGTCCGCGTCGAGGTCGAGCTCGACCCCGACCTGCCGCCCGTGCGCGCCGAGGCGTCCCGGCTCCGGCAGGTCGTCGTCAACATGATCAGCAACGCGCACCTCGCCCTGAAGGCGCGCGGCGGCGGGGGCGAGAAGGTCTTCCGCATCTCGGCCCGCCGGTTCGAGCGCGACGGCGCGCGGTGCGTGGGCCTTGAGTTCTACGACAACGGCGTGGGCATCCCGGCCGGCCTCCTCGACCGCGTCTTCGACCCCTTCTTCACGACGCGCCGCGACGCGGGCGGCACGGGCCTCGGCCTCTCGATCAGCTTCGGCATCGTCCGCGACTACGGCGGCACGATCCGCGCCGAGAGCCGCGAGGGCGAGTTCACGCGCTTCACGGTCGAGCTGCCCGCGGCCGACTCGTGGGAGGCCGAGTATGGTTAAAGTCCTCGTCGTGGACGACGAGCCGAGCATCCGCCTGACGGTCGCCGAGTTCCTGCGCCGCGCCGGCTACGAGACGGTGGCGGCCGCCGACTTCGCGTCGGCCTCGGGGCTGACCGACGGCGTGGACGTGGCCGTCGTCGACGTGAACCTCCCCGACGGCAGCGGCGTCGAGCTGCTCGACCGCCTCAACCGGCGCGAGCCGTACGTGCCCGTCATCATGATCACGGGCGACCCGCAGCTGCCGCGCATCTCCGAGATCATCCGCGCCGGGGCCTACGACTTCATCGTCAAGCCGATCTACAAGGACGTGCTCATCAAGGCCGTCTCGCGCGCGGCCGAGAAGAAGCAGCTCGAAGACGAGAAGCGGCAGCTCGAAGAGGAGGTGCGGAGGCACGCCGAGGAGCTGGAGCGGCGCGTCGAGGAGCGCACGGCCGAGCTCGTCGAGGTCTACCGCGTGCTGGCGCAGCAGGAGAAGATCGCGGCGCTCGGGCGCGTCGCCGCGCAGGTCGCGCACGAGGTCAAGAACCCGCTCGCCGGCCTCCTCCTCTACGCGCTGCACCTCAAGGGCAAGGTCGAGGGCAAGCTCGCCGACTCGGAGACTTCGCTGCTCGACAAGATCGTCGTGACGATCAACCACCTGACGAGCACCTGCGAGCAAATCCTCAGCTTCGCGCGCCCCGTCCATCTCGCCCCCCGCCGCACCGACCTCAACCGCGTCCTCACCGACGTGCTCCAGCTCTTGGAGCCGCAGCTCGCGGCCGCCGGCGTCCGAGTCTCGGCCGACCTCGACCCGGCGGGGGCGCGCGGCAGGCTCGACGAGTCGAGCCTGCGCTCGGTGCTGATGAACCTCGCGCTCAACGCCGTGCAGGCGATGCCGCAGGGCGGCGAGCTGCGCGTGCGGACGCGCGCCGGCGGCGGCACGCTCGTCGCCGAGGTCGGCGACACCGGCACGGGCATGACCGAGGAGCAGGTCAAGAGCATCTTCGAGCCTTTCTACACGACGAAGTCGGCCGGGCTCGGGCTCGGCCTGCCCTACGCGAAGAAGGTGGTCGAGGAGCACCGCGGGCAGATCGCGGTCGAGAGCCGGCCGGGCGAGGGGACGACGATCCGCATCGCCCTGCCGGCGGGAGCGGAGGAGTGAAAGCCGATGCCTGAGCCACACCGGAGCCGCATCCTCGTCGTCGACGACGAGGCGAGCATCGCGGGCGCGCTCGAACTGATCCTCGCCGAGCGGGGCCACGAGGTCTCGGCGGCGGCGAGCGTCGGCGGGGCGCTCTCGCTGCTGGAGCGCGAACGCTTCGACCTCGTCTTCACCGACCTGCGCCTGCCGGACGCGACCGGCATCGAGCTGCTCGAACAGCTCAAGAGCCGGACGCCGGAGACCGAGGTCATCCTGATGACCGCGCACGGCTCGCTCGACGTGGCCATCGAGGCCATCAAGCGCGGCGCGTTCTACTACCTCGAAAAACCCTTCACGCCCGGTCAGGTCTCGATGCTCGCCGAGCGCGCGCTCCAGTTCGAGGCCGTCAAGCGCGAGAACCGCGCGCTCCGCAGCGCGCTGCCGACCGACGGCGAGGACTTCGGCATCGTCGGCCACCACCCGAAGGTGCGGCAGATTCACGCCGTCATCCGCACGGCCGCGCCCTCGGACGCCTCCGTCCTCATCGAGGGCGAGTCGGGCACGGGCAAGGAGCTGATCGCCACGGCCTTCCACCTGCAAAGCCACCGCGCCCAGCAGCCCTTCATCCGCATTAACTGCGCCGCCATCCCGTCGGAGCTGATCGAGTCGGAGCTGTTCGGCTACAAGCGCGGCGCCTTCACCGGGGCCGACCGCGACAAGCGCGGCCTCATCGAGGCGGCGCAGGGCGGCACGCTCCTGCTCGACGAGATCGCCGAGATGCCGCTGCACCTTCAGGCCAAGCTCCTGCGCGTGCTTCAGGAGCGGCGCGTCCGCCGCGTCGGCGACGAGCGGGAGGTCGCCGTGGACTTCCGCCTCGTCTCCTCGACGAACCGCGACACGGGTCAGATGGTCGGCGAGGGCGCGCTGCGCAAAGACCTCTTCTTCCGCATCAGCACCATCAAGGTCAAGGTTCCGCCCCTGCGGGAGCGCGCCGACGACGTGGTGGTGCTGGCCGAGCGCTTCCTCGCGCGCTACGGCGAGAAGTACCGGAAGGGCTTGCGCGGCATCTCGCCGGCGGCCTTCGCGCTGCTGGCGCGCTACGACTGGCCGGGGAACGTGCGCGAGCTGGAGTCGGTCATCGAGCACGCCGTGCTCTTCGCGCAGGGCGATCAGCTCCAGCCCGAAGACCTGCCCGAGCACCTCCACGCGGCGCAGGCGGCCGGCTTCCGCTGCCTCATCCCGCCGCACATGACGATGGAGGAGGTCGAGCGCGAGGCCATCCTCCAGACGCTCGAACGCACGGGCGGCAACGTCAAGCGGACGGCCCAGATTCTCAACTTCCACCGCCCCACGCTCTACCGCCGCCTGCGCAAGTACGGCCTCCGCAACGCCCCCGCCGCGGACGAAGACGGCGAGGAGCAGGAAGCCGCCGACTGAAAGGCCGGGAAGAAAAGTAAGTTTCGAGTTACAGGCGGAAGCCCGGCCGCGGGGCGGGGCGTCGCAGGCACCGCGAGGAGTCTCGCGGCGATGCTTGAGGCGCCCTCGCCCGCGGCCGGGCTTCCGCCCTTAACTGTCCCTTACTGATTCACCGGCGCGCCCCGATGGTTCGCGCTGGGACACGGGCGGCCGCGGCGCGCGCGAAAATAAAACCGTAACGGCGGGCCTGCGCCTCCGCGCCGCGGGCGGGCACGGGGATTGCTTCGTCGCACCCCGCACGGCCGCACCGCGCCGCAGCCTGTGTAGGCTCGCGCGCGCGTTGCTCCCCACGATCCCGACCGTTAGACGATCGCCCGGAGAGGTTTAGAAGTCTAGTGCTCGTGTCCCTGCGCCGTGCCGGTGCATTCTCTGCCGACGAGTCGCGCGGGCCTGAAGCCACGCGCGGCGTCTCCCTGCGGTTGAGTCTTGCGGTGGCACAGAGCGACATCATCCTCATCATCGACGACGAGCCGAGCGTGGCCGACGCGCTCCGGCTGATCCTCGTAGACCGCGGCCACCGCGTCCTCGTCGCCGCCACCGGGCGCGGCGGGCTGGAGCTGGCGCGCCGCGAGCGCGTCCGTCTGGTCATCACAGACCTGCGGCTGCCCGACATCTCCGGCCTCGAAGTGCTCGGCGCGCTCGCCGCCGAGTGGCCGCGCCTGCCCGTCATCCTCATCACCTCGCACGGCACGCCCGAACTCTCCGCCGAGGCCACCAGCGCCGGCGCGGCCGCCGTCCTCTCCAAACCCTTCCCCCCCGCCGAAATCATCCGCCTCGTCGAAGGCTTAAATTAAGTTCAAATAGTCAGAGGCCCCGGCCGTGAGGGGCGGCCTCTCAGGCATCGGCGCGAGACTGCTCGCGAGGCTTGCGACGCGCCCCCTCACGGCCGGGCCTCTGACCATCATCGTTTCGCAATCTTCGCGCGAGGGCGTGATTCAGGGTGAAACACGGGGCGGGTCGGCGTGGCACGCGCTGGAACAGCGCGGGGCGGGGCGGTCGGCGACGGCGGGCCGAAAGTTGCGCTTGTTTTGCGACGAGGTTGCGAATGTGATGCGGCTCCGGAGCGCGGCACAAAGGTTGCACTTGGCGGCCTCGCTCCCGCGTCAAACTCGCGCCGCTCCTGAGCGTGATGTCTGACCGCCGAAGACCGGCGCGGCGGGTTTAAAGCTCCGATGAACTCCGGATGAAGCCGCGCCACCAGCCGGGAGGCGGACGCGCGGCGGCGGCGCAGGGCTTCACTCCGCGCCGGACTCTCAACTCAGCGGCCCCCAGCCTCGCGCTTTCCGCAGGCGGGCCGCAATCGCACCGAAGCGCACAGGGAACAATCAGACCAGCGCCCGACCCGCGACACGCGGGGTGGGAGACGTGCGCCCGCCCGCCGGCTACGCCAGCGGACTCCGGCGGCGCTCAAACGAATCTCCTGACGGGGCCGGCCCTTCCGCCGGCCGATCCTCAACCCGAGGCGGTTCCGCCCTGCGAGAACTCCCCCTGACGATTGAGAGAACACACGATGAATCTAGAACATCTTTTCAGAATGTGGCGGGCGCTGCTGCCGGTCGCCGCCGTCGCGTTCTTCGCGCTGGCTGCGGCCGGCGCGGCGCGCGCGCAGACCGCCAACACCTCCCCGCTCCAGCCGCTGGAGCCGGTGGCGACGCCCACGCCGGTGGCGACGCCGACGCCGACGGCGGCCGCGCCCGACTGCGAGCGCACGGTGAAGGCCGACGTGGTCGCGCTCGATCAGGTCATCACCTACAACCGCCTCGGCGCCGTCAACCCGGCCGGCATGGTCTACGCCCTGCGCCGCGACGTGGTCTCGACGGACGCGACGACGGCCGGCCTGTCGGCGGGCAACGTGAAGCTCCGGGCCTACAAGCGGCCGCGCCCGCTCGTCCTGCGCATGAACGCTGGCGACTGTTTAGAAATCTCTTTCCAGAATCTGCTCGACCCGAGCCGCAGGCACGAGGACCAGCCCATCACGCGCTACGCCTCGATCCACGCCGTCGGCCTCCAGTTGGTCAACTCCATCGCCTCCGACGGCTCGAATGTCGGCCGGAACGCGAGCAGCCTCGTGGCCCCCGGCAACAGCGCCGTCTACACCTTCTACGCCGAGAAGGAGGGCAACCACCTCATCTACTCGACGGCGGCGACGACCGGCGGCGAGGGCGACGGCGGCCAGATTTCGATGGGCCTCTTCGGCTCGATCAACGTCGAGCCGAAAGGCTCCGAGTGGTACCGCTCGCAGCTCACCGAGGCCGACCTCGCGGCGGCCCAGCGGCGCGACGGTCTCGGCGCGCCGCTGGTGACGAAGACCGGCCAGCCCGTCATCAACTACGATGCCACCTACCCGAAGGGCTCGACGAGCGGCCGCGCGCTCGGCTCGCCCGTCCTCCGCATCCTCGACTCGGCCAACAACATCGTCCACTCCGACCTCAACGCGATCATCACGGGGCCGGGCCGCGGCAACTTCCCCGCCGGCACCTACAACCCCATCGCGACGGCCGGCGACAAGCCGGGCGCGACCACCGCGACGACCGTCCGCAACCGCCCGTTCCGCGAGTTCACGGTCATCTACCACGACGAGCTGAAGGCCGTGCAGGCCTTCCCGCAGTTCAACGAGAAGAAGGCCGACGGCACGGACAACCCGCTCGCCCACACGCTGCACAGCGTGCGCGACGCCTTCGGCATCAACTACGGCACGGGCGGCATCGGCTCCGAGATCATCGCCAACCGCCTCGGCGTCGGCCCGATGAAGGACTGCAACGACTGCCTCTTCGAGGAGTTCTTCCTCTCGGCGTGGACGGTCGGCGACCCGGCGCAACTCGTGGACGCGCCGGCCAACACGCAGGTCGACAAGGAGGGCAACCGCATCGCCGGCGCGCCCGGCGCGACGAAGGTCTTCTTCCCCGACGACCCCTCGAACGTCTACCACAGCTACTTGAACGACCCCGTCAAGATGCGCGTCGTGCACGCCGGGCCGAAGGAGCACCACATCCACCACCTGCACGCGCACCAGTGGCTGAACTCGCCCGAGAGCGACAACTCGGCCTACCTCGACAGCAAGGCCCTCGGGCCGGGTTATTCCTTCACCACCGAGATCACCTACGGCGGGTCGGGCAACCGCAACAAGACGCCGGGCGACTCGATCTTCCACTGCCACTTCTACCCGCACTTCGCGCAGGGCATGTGGGCGATGTGGAGGGTGCACGACGTCTTCGAGGCCGGCACCAAGCTCGACGCCGCCTCCGGCCTGCCGCTCAAGGGCGCGCGCGTGCTGCCCGACGGCGAGATCGAGGCCGGCACGCCGATCCCGGCCGTCGTCCCCGTCCCGACCCTCGCCATGGCCCCGATGCCGACGCCCACGTTTCAGGGCTTCCCCTTCTACATCCCCGGCGTCGCCGGCCACCGGCCGCCGAAGCCGCCCCTCGACACCGTGGACGACGGCGGCCTGCCGCGCCACGTCATCGTCGGCGGCGAGGTCACGCACCACGAGGATCACGACCCCCACTTCAGCTTCGACAAGGCGCGCCTCGACTTCGACAAGCACCTCGAGACGGCCATCGCCAACCAGATTCCCGAGGACGGCACCGCGGCCGAGCTGGAGGCCATGAAGTTCCACTCGCAGCGCGCCGTCTCCAGCACCACGCCCGACGGCCTCGGGGCGGACTTCCGCCTCAACGGCATGCAGCCCATCGCCGGCGCGCCCTACGCCGACCCCTGCGTCACCGACGAGGGCTTGGCGGCCACGACCAAGATGCGCACCTACAAGGGCGCTTACGTCCAGCTCGACATGACGCTGAACAAGGCCGGCTGGCACTTCCCGCAGTCGCGCATCGCGACCCTCTGGGAGGACGTGCGGCCGACCATCGACGGCAAGCGCGCGCCCGAGCCGCTCTTCTTCCGCGCCAACTCGGGCGACTGCGTCATCTACCAGCACACCAACCTCGTCCCGCGCGTCTACGTGCAGGACGACTTTCAGGTGCGGACGCCCACCGACGTGATGGGCCAGCACATCCACCTCGTCAAGTTCGACGTGACCTCCTCGGACGGCTCCGGCAACGGCTTCAACTACGAGGACGGCACCTTCAGCCCCGAGGAGGTCGTTGACCGCATCCGCGCCATCCGCCGCCAGAACGGCTGCGCGGGCGTTGACAGCGGCGACGCCCGCGACCACACCTTCACCTGCCCCGTGGCCGAGGCCCACCCGACGCTCGGCCTCGCCGGCAGGGACGAGGACGGCAACGGCGTTGACGACTGGCTCGGCGCGCAGACCACCGTCCAGCGCTGGTTCGTGGACAAGACCCTGAACCTTAACAGCAACGACCGGACGCTGCGGACGGTCTTCACCCACGACCACTTCGGCCCCTCGACGCACCAGCAGGTCGGCCTCTACGCCGGCCTCGTCGTCGAGCCCGACGGCTCGACGTGGCGCGACCCCGAGACGGGCGTCGTCTTCGGCGGCCACAACGTCAGGCAGCGCAAAGACGGCGGCCCGACCAGTTGGAGGGCCGACATCATCACGGCCAACCCGGCCTACAGCTACCGCGAGTTCCTGCTGGAGTTCTCCGACTTCCAGCACGCCTACAAGAAGGGCGGCGGCGTGGACGGGAAGGGCCGGCCTTTGGCCGACCCCGACAACGTCATCAACCCGCCGGCCAAGAACGAGCCGGGCCTGCCCGTCCTCGTCGAGAAGGCCCAGACCTGCCCCGGCAGCGGCTTCGCGCCGCCGTGCCCCGAGGCCATCGCGGCCGCCGACGTGGGCACGATGAGCGTCAACTACCGCAACGAGCCGATCCCGCTGCGCCTCACCGACTCCAACGGCCAGCTGGCGCCGGGCATCGAGGGCGACCTCGCGCACGTCTACCGCTCGCTGGAGACGCGCGCCAACCCCGAGATGAACGTGCAGCCCGGCTTCTACCCGCCGCTCAGCAACGACCTCCACGGCGGCGACCCGTTCACGCCGCTGCTGCGGGCCTACGAGGACGACAACGTCCAGATCCGCATCCTCGTCGGCGCGCACGAGGAGGGGCACAACTTCGGCGTCCACGGCATCAAGTGGAAGTACGAGCCGTCGGAGGAGAACTCCGGCTACCGCAACAACCAGATGATGGGCATCAGCGAGCACTACGAGCTGGTCGTGCCGAAGCTGCCGAAGAAGTACGACGCCAAGGCGGCCGACTACCTCTACACGCCGGGGGCGTCCGTGGACGACCAGTGGAACGGCCTGTGGGGCCTGATGCGCGTCTACGCGCAGAAGAAGTACGACCTCTGGGAGCTGCCCAACAACACGAAGAACAACGCGCCCGGCTACTCGAATCAGGGCGAGTTCGACGGCGTCTGCCCGAAGCCGGCCGCCAAGCGCCCGCTCAACGTGACGGCCGTGGCCGCGCGCCACGCGCTGCCGGAAGGCTCGCTCGTCTACAACTCCCGCGAGGGCAACGGCGGCAGGCTCCACGACCCGACCGCCATCATGTTCTTCCGCACGGAGGACATCGGCGCGGACGGGAAGGTGCTGGCGGGCGTGCCCATCGAGCCGCTCGTCCTGCGCGCCGCCGCCGGCGAGTGCCTCGAAGTGACGCTCACGAACCGGCTGCCGGCCGGCGAGCAGTTCGACCTCCCCGGCTTCAGCACGCTGCCGATGATCGTCGAAGGCTTTAACGCCAACGACGTGAAGCCCTCGGCGAGCGTCGGCCTGCACCCGCAGGGCGTCTTCTTCGACGTGACGCGCAGCAACGGCGTCAACGTCGGCCTCAACCCCGTGCAGACGGCCGCGCCCGGCGAGACCGTCCGCTACCAGTGGTACGCGGGCGACATCACGCCGGACGCCACCAACCGCGGCCTCTACAAGGCCATCGAGTTCGGCGCGACGGGCCTGTCGTCGGCCGACCCCATCAAGCACTCGAACAAGGGCGCGGTCGGCGCGCTCGTCATCGAGCCGGCTTGGTCTAAGTGGAAGGAGGACTCGTGGTCGCGCGCCTCGGCGACGGTCTGGAACGCCGACTCGACCGCCAGCTTCCGCGAGTTCGTGCTCGTGTTGCAGAACGACATCAACTTCCGCAACAACAGCGCGCTGACGGCCACGGGCCTGCTCGACGATGGCCGGGCCGTGCCCAACCTCGCCGAACAGGAGGACGCCGAGGACTCGGGCCACAAGGCCGTCAACTACCGCTCGGAGCCGCTCTGGAAGCGGATGGGCTTCGACCCCGACTCGCCCCTGAGCGGCGGCGACGACCCGCGCACGCCGACGCGCGACATCGACTTCACCAACTCGCTGTCGAACTCGCAGGTCGGCGGCGACCCCGTCACCCCGGTCTTCTGGGCGACGGCCGGCTCGCAGGTGCGGATGCGCCTCGTCCAGCCGGGCGGTCACGCGCGCAACAACGTCTTCATGTTGCACGGCCACATCTGGGAGGAGGAGCCTTACACCAACTCCTCGAACGTGCTCGGCACCAACCCGCGCTCGAACTGGCAAGGCTCGCAGTACGGGGTCGGCCCCGGCAGCCACTTCGACCTCCTGCTCAAGAACGGGGCGGGCGGCAAGTACGGCGTCACCGGCGACTACCTCTACCGCACCTTCACCTCGCCGCAGTTCTCGGGCGGCATGTGGGGCATCTTCCGCGTCTGCGCGCCGGGCTCGATCTGCCAGCCGCTGACCAAGTCGCCCCTCCAGCCCAAGGTGATATATTAACGAGCCGGGCCTTGTGAGCTGGCCTTAACCGAAAGAGCGCCGACCGGGGAGACTCGGTCGGCGCTCTTTCCTTTTTGTGTTTCACGGCGAAACACCGCCCGCCCGCCGTGACGCCTCGTGGAACACGCCCCGCGGCGGGCCCGCGTCAAAGTTGCGATTACCTTGCGGCGAGAATGCGGCCCCGTGACAGTCGGCCCGGTCGGGCACGAGGCTTGCTCTCTCGACACGGCGAACAGTTGCTCTCCTCACGGCAAACTCTCGATGCTCCGCCCCGTCTCCGGCCGCACGGCCGCGGCGGGCGCTCGACGCGCCGGCAGTGCCGTGAGGAGTTTCTTTTATGAATCCCGCGATGAAGCTGCGCCACCCCGCACTGTGAGGTCGCGCGGCGCGGGCGCGCGGCCTCTGCTCTGAGCCCGCCCTTGCGCGTCCCGGCCCTTTCAGTTCACGCGGCCGGGGCCTCCCCGTCAGAAGAAAATTTTCGGCCCGTGAGAACCGGCCCAGCGCCGGGCGGGAGACGTGCGCCTCGCCGCCTTGCCGCCGCTCGGAGATTCGACCTTAACTCCCTTAGGAATCACACGTCTCGTACACGCTTCGTGAGAGTGATAAAGATGAAAACAGAGCATCCTTTCCGGCACGGCCGGGCGCTCGCCGGCCTCTGCGCGCTCGCGTTCTTCGTGATCGCGGCGGCCGCAGCCGCCTCGGCGCAAACGCCGACCCCGACACCCGCGCCGCCCGACTGCGAGCGCACGGTGAAGGCCGACGTGGTCGCGCTCGACCAAGTCATCACCTACAACCGCCTCGGCGCCGTCAACCCGGCCGGGCAGATGTTCGCGCTCAAGCGCGACGTGGTGGCGATCGACCCCTCGAAGGGGCTCGCCGCCGGCAACGTCCGCCTGCGCGAAGACAAGCGCCCCCGCCCGCTCACGCTGCGCATGAACGCGGGCGACTGTTTACAGATTAACTTTACCAACCTGCTGGCGCAGAACCTCTCCGACGTTAACTCGTTCGCCGAGGGCAACGCCCCGGCGACGCGCACGGCCTCCGTCCACGTGATGGGCCTGCAACTCGTCGGCTCCATCGCCTCCGACGGCTCGAACGTCGGCAACGTCGCGCCCATCGGCAGCCTCGTCCAGCCGGGCGGCTCGGCCACCTACACCTACTTCGCGCAGCGCGAGGGCAACCACCTCTTCTACTCCTCGGCGGCCACCACGGGCGGCGAGGGCGACGGCGGTCAGATCACGATGGGCCTGTTCGGCTCGGTCAACGTCGAGCCGAAGGGCGCCGAGTGGTACCGCTCGCAGGTGACGGCCGAAGAGCTGAAGCACGCGACGAAGAGGAAGGCCGACGGCACGCCGGAGAAGACCGCGGGCGGACAGCCCGTCGTCGACTACGACGCCACCTACCCGGCCGGCCACGCGCGCGCCGGCCTGCCCGTGCTCAAGATTCTCGGCGCGGGCAACGAGATCGTCCACGGCGACCTGAACGCCATCATCACGGGGCCGGGCCGCGGCCGCTTCCCGGCCGGCACCTACCCGCAGGTCAAGGTCTCGCCCGACCGCGAGCAGCCCTTCCGCGAGTTCACCGTCGTCTACCACGACGAGATCAAGGCCATTCAGGCCTTCGACAAGTTCTACGAAGACCCCGTCCTCGGCCACACGCTCTACTCGGTCAAGGACGGCTTCGCCATCAACTACGGCGTGGCGGGCATCGGCTCGGAAATCCTCGCCAACCGCCTCGGCGTCGGCCCGATGGCCAACTGCACCGAGTGCAAGTACGAGGACTTCTTCCTGACTTCGTGGGCCGTGGGCGACCCGGCCATGATCGTCGACGTGCCGGCCTCGACGCAGGTCGACTCCGACGGCAAGAAGATCGAGGGCGCGCCGAAGGCGACGAAGGCCTTCTTCCCCGACGACCCCTCGAACGTCCACCACTCGTACCTGAACGACCACGTCAAGATGCGCGTCGTGCACGCCGGGCCGAAGGAGCACCACATCCACCACCTGCACGCGCACCAGTGGCTCAACACCCCGGACGACGACAACTCGACCTACCTCGACAGTCAGGCCCTCGGGCCCGGCTACTCCTTCACCACCGAGATCGCGCACGGCGGCACGGGCAACCGCAACAAGACGCCGGGCGACTCGATCTTCCACTGCCACTTCTACCCGCACTTCGCCCAGGGCATGTGGGAGCTGTGGCGCGCCCACGACGTGTTCGAGGCCGGCACCGAGATCGGCCCCGACGGCCGCCCGACCGCGACGGCGCGCAAGCTGCCCGACGGCGAGATCGAGGCCGGCACGCCGATCCCGGCGCTCGTCCCCATCCCGACCGTGGCGATGGCCCCGATGCCGACCGAGGCCTTCAAGGGCTTCCCCTTCTACATCCCCGGCGTCGCCGGCCACCGGCCGCCGAAGCCGCCGCTCGACACCGTGGACGACGGCGGGCTCCCGCGCCACATCATCACGGGCGGCACGGCGCACAGCGTCGAGACGCGCCTCGACTTCTCGAAGGAGATTCTGACGGCCGTCGCGCAGGAACTCCCCGAGGGCGGCACGGCCGCCGAGCAGGCCGCCATGGCCTTCCACGCGCAGAAGCAGGTCACGAGCTTCACGCCCGAGGGCGCGGCTTCGACCTTCAGGCTCAACGGCCTGCCGCAGGTCGCCGGCGCGCCCTTCGCCGACCCCTGCCGCGACGACGCCGGCAACGCCGCCGGCCGCGCGCGCGTTTACAAGGGCGCGAACATCCAGCTCGACATGACGCTGAACAAGGCCGGCTGGCACTTCCCGCAGTCGCGCATCCTCGCCCTGTGGGAGGACGTGCGCCCGACCATCAACGGCCAGCGCGCGCCCGAGCCGCTCTTCTTCCGCGCCAACACCAACGACTGTCTGACCTTCCACCACACCAACCTCGTCCCGCACAACTACGAGCTCGACGACTTTCAGGTGCGCACGCCCACCGACATCATGGGCCAGCACATCCACCTCGTGAAGTTCGACGTGACCTCCTCGGACGGCGCGGGCAACGGCTTCAACTACGAGGACGGCACCTTCGCCCCCGGCGAGGTGCAGGAGCGCGTCCACGCCATCAACGCGGCCGGCGGGCTCCAGAAGGCCGACGGCTCGGTGGCCCACCTCGAACTCGAACAGCACCCGTTCTTCGGCCTCGCCGGCAAGGACGAGGACGGCAACGGCATCGACGACTGGCTCGGCGCGCAGACCACCATCCAGCGCTGGTTCGCCGACAACACGCTCAACATGAACGGCAAAGACCGGACGCTGCGGACGGTCTTCACCCACGACCACTTCGGCCCCTCGACGCACCAGCAGGCCGGAACCTACGCCGGCCTCGTGGCCGAGCCGGAGGGCTCCGTCTGGAAGCACAACGAGACGGGGCAGACCCTCGGTGGCCGCGCCGACGGCGGCCCGACCTCGTGGCAGGCGATCATCCAGACGCCGACCGAGAGCTACCGCGAGTTCCTGATCGAGTTCGCCGACTACACGCTCGCCTACAAGGCCGGCGGCGGCGTCAACGGCGCGGGCCACCCCGTCCCCGACCCGGCCAACGCCATCAACCCGCCGGCGAAGGAAGAGGCCTCGCTCCCGATCAACGTCAGGAAGGCCGACCAGTGCCCGGGCGGCGTGCCGCTCCCGTGCCCCGAGGCCGTCTCGGCGGCCGACCCCGGCACGATGGTCGTCAACTACCGCAACGAGCCGGTCGCGCTGCGCACGCTCGACCCCTCGAACAACCAGCAGGCCGCGGGGCTGGCGGGTGACCTCTCGAACGTCTACCGTTCGGACGTCACGCGCGCCATGCCCGAGCTGAACACGCAGCCCGGCTTCTACCCGCCGCTGACGGGCGGCCTTGCCGGCGGCGACCCGTACACGCCGCTGATGCGCGCCTACGAGGCCGACAAGGTGCAGGTGCGCGTCCTCGTCGGCGCGCACGAGGAGAGCCACAACTTCAACGTCCACGGCATCAAGTGGAAGTTCGAGCCGGGCACCCCGACCGACCCGGCCTCGGCCAACAACAACAACTCGGGCTTCAAGTCCTCTCAGGCGATGGGCATCTCGGAGCACTTCGAGTTCCTCGTCCCCGAGCTGGGCGCGACGAAGGGCACCTCGCCCTTCGCCGACTACCTCTACCAGCCCTCGGCCTCGGTCGACGGCCAGTGGAACGGCGCGTGGGGCATCCTGCGCGCGTACAACGGCGGCGAAGGGCTCCAGCCCGACCTCGCCGCCCTGCCCTCGAACTCCGACGGCAAGGCGTCGTCGGCGACCAACAAGGCCGACTTCAAGGGCGTCTGCCCGGTCAACGTCACGCCTAAGAAGTTCAGCGTGACGGCCGTGCTCGCCCGCGACGCGCTGCCCGGCGGCACGCTCGTCTACAACAACCGCCCCGACAACGGCGGCATCCTGCACGACCCGACGGCCATCCTCTACGTCCGCTCCGCCGACCTCGACGGCGCGGGCAAGCTGAAGGCCGGCGTCCCGGTCGAGCCGCTGGTGCTGCGCGCCAACGCGGGCGACTGCATCGAGTTCACGCTCAACAACCGCCTGCCGGAGAACATGCCCGACCTCCCCGGCTGGAACACGCTGCCGATGCTCGTCGAGAACTTCAACGCCAACCAGCTCAAGCCGTCGAACCGCGTCGGGCTGCACCCGCAGCTCCTCGCCTACGACGTGGCGACCTCGAACGGCGCGAACGTCGGCTTCAACGTCAGCAACTACATCAACCCGAACACCCTCGCCAACTCCGACCAGACGGCCGGCCCCGGCGAGACGGTGAAGTACAGGTGGTACGCGGGCGACGTGAGCATGCAGGGCACGACGAGGGTGGCGACGCCGGTCGAGTTCGGCTCGGTCAACCTCATCTCGTCCGACCCCATCAAGCACTCGAACAAGGGGGCCATCGCCTCGCTCATCGTCGAGCCGCAGGGCGCGACGTGGGTCGAGGACTCGGACATGCGCGCCTCGGCCACGGTCACGAAGGCCGACGGCACGAAGTTCCGCGAGTTCGTCCTCCAGTTCCAGAACGACGTGAACCTGCGTCGCGGGGAGATGACGGGCGACGCCGCGGCGGTGCCCAACGTGGCGGGCGAAGAGGACGCCGAAGACTCCGGTCAGAAGGCGCTCAACTACCGCTCCGAGCCGATGTGGAAGCGGCTGGGCTACGCGCCCGAGTCGCCGCTGAGCGGCGGCGAGGACGAGGACGGCGACGGCGACGACGACAGCAGCCTGACGCCGACGCGCGCCTTCGACTACACCAACTCGCTCAACAACGCGCAGGTCGGCGGCGACCCCGTCACCCCGATCTTCACGGCGCAGGCCGGCACCCCCGTCCGGTTCCGCGTGTTGATGTCGAACGGCCACATGCGTAACAACGTCTTCCAAGTGCACGGGCACATCTGGCAGGAGGAGCCGTGGACGAACAACTCCACGAGGATCGGGTCGAACCCGCTCTCCGAGTGGAAGGGCGCGCAGCAGGGCCACGGCGCCTCGAACGCCTTCAACGCCGTGTTGCAGAACGGGGCGGGCGGCGCGTTCAGGGTGAAGGGCGATTACCTCTACCGGACGCAGTCGTCCTTCCAGTTCGACAACGGCATCTGGGGCATCTTCCGCGTCACCCAGTAACCACCCGGCGGCAGTCAGCCCGCCACTGACCGGAGAGGGGCGCGAGTCTTCACGGACTCGCGCCCCTCTCCCTTTTCGCGCGGCGGCCCGGGGCCGCGGGTTTAGATTTGAGAAGGCGGGGCCGCCCCGGCGCGCGCGGCCTCGGCCAGAAACTCTTCCGCCTCGGCGCGCGAGCGGAGGCGGACGACGCGGCGGCCCGCGGCGTGCTCGGCCAAAAGCCTCAAGACCTTCGGCCGCGAGCGCGAAGGGTAGCCCCAGACCCAGCGCAGGAAGGCGGGCGTGACCCTTTCGGGGCAGCCGCGCGCCATGTCGGGCCGGCTCTCGCCGCGGTGCCTGAGCGCGCGCCTGAGCACGCCCCACACGCAGACGACGCGCGGCAGGTCGAGGAAGACGACCGTGTCGCAGGCGGCGAGCCTCAGCTCAAGCGTGCCGCCGTAGTTACCGTCCATCACCCACGCCTCGCGCCGCACGAGCCCCTCGACCCGCTCGCGCCACTCGTCCTTCGGCGTCTCGACCCACCCCGCGCGCCAGTAGAGCGCGTCGAGGTGGATGACCTCAAGGCCGAGCGCCGCGCCGAGCCGCCGCGCGAAAGTGGACTTGCCGGCCCCGCCCGACCCGATGACCAGAATCCTCCTCATGCCCCGCCCAGAAGTGAACGCGCGCCCCGCGCGTTCGTCACGCCGCCTCGCGAGGCTCGCGGCCGAGTCCGCCGCGACGCCCGTCACGCGCGGAGGGCACGGGGCGAGCACAGAGGCACGGAGCAACCGTCTTCCCCGTGAACCCTGTGAAACCCCGCGCCCCCCGCGTTGAGATGAAGACTCGCTAAAGCCCGACCGCGGTTCGCCCTTCAGGAAGCCGGCGGCTGCCCCTGCGGCTGGCCTTGCGGTTGGGCCTGAGACTGCCCGCCCTGCTGCGCGGCCAGTTGCGCCTGAAGCTGCGCGACCAGCTTCTCCATCTCCAGCAGCCTCTGCTCGTGGTCGTCGACGGCCACGGCCGTCGCCAGCGTCGCCTGCTTCTGCGCCTCCTCGGGCGGCAGCTCCGACTCCGGCTTCGACTGGATTTGCTGCACCACCGCCGTGACGACGCCGAGCGTCTGCGAGACGTTGCCGGCGATCTGGCCGGGCTGGCCGGGCAGCGTCGCGGCGGCGATGGCCGCGCCCTTGTCCACCCCTTTGACGACCTTCTTCAGCTTCGAGAAAAATCCCATGCCCTGCGCCTCCTTCCGATGTGGTCAAACCGGGGCGTCCGACCGCAAGCGTGACGGCAGGCGTGACGATCAGACCCCCGCGAGGACGCCACATCTTACGCCGTTTCGCCCCGGCGCGTCGCAAGATTTCCGCAGGATTTCCGCGTCGCGGCGGCGTGGCACACGTTGGAGCACGCGCGCGGCCCGGTGTTTCAAAGCGAAACACGGGCGGCCCTCCGCGCGGCCGGTTTCCTCAGTTCCCGGCCCGCTTCGAGAGGCACGCCGGTTGCTTTTTCTGGGGGCGAGCCTCCGAATTCTCCCACGAGCCCCCAGACGCGGGGGCGGTCAAATCGCGGGGCCGCCATTCAAACCCAGACCCATTTAAAGGATGAAGAGCACCAAGATGAAGCACACGATGAAGAAGACCGCCTTCGCCACCCTCGCCGCCGTCGCCGTCATGTTCGGCGCGGTCGTCGCCCGCGCCACCACCGTCAGCGAGTGTCAGGCCATCATCGCCGGCCTCAACACGAAGACCGCGGCCGTCGCCATCGCCGGCAAGAACGCCGAGAAGGATCGCGCCGGCCTCACCGCGAAGCTGAACGAGGCCAACCTCAAGCTCGATCAGGCCAAGTTCTGCGACGCCATCCAGAAGCTCAACGACTTCAAGGTCAAGGTCAACCAGCTCGCCGCCTCCGGCAGAATCAATCAGGACGCGACCGCCGGCACGACCGGGCAGGAGCTGCTCGCCGACGCCGACGCCGCCATCGCCTGCATCAACGACCTCGTGACGCAGAGCGGGACGGTCTGCTCGTTCTAAGTTTTCCTTAGCCTCACCGGATTCGGGCGGCGGGGCCGCGCCTCCGCGTGCGCCCCGCCGCCCGAGATGTTAAATTGAGGCCGACCCGCGACCGTCGCGCCGTCGGCCACGCGGGGCCCCGAGGCCCGCGCCGTCGCCCGCGCCGCGCGGCCCCGCAAGCGGCCGC
>DATMVI010000278.1:0-24354 GCA_035563275.1 Pyrinomonadaceae bacterium | reverse complement strand
GGCCGCCCGGCCGCAGCCCGCTGCGAGCAGCGCGGCGGCCGCGCCGCAGGCGGCCGGCGACGACCAGCCGACCCTCCAGAAAGACACCCTCCAGATCACCGCGTGGACGAACAACTCCTACAAAGGGAACTACGACGTGTGGAGCTGGGTGCCCCGGATGCAGTTCCGCGTTAACGGCCCCATCCCCAGCGGCAGCCAGCTCTACGCCGAGTTCACGCAGCCCGGCGGCAGCGCCCCGTGGGTGAAGTTCGATTGCGAGACGGGCGAGATACAAAAAGGCCAATGGTGGAAGACGGAGTGCGGCGGCCGCCCCGTCGAGGATAAGAGCGTCACGGCCGTCGGCCCCGTCAGCTTCGCCATCAAAATGCGGAACGAGCTGGCCGGAACCGACATGACGCTCTTCACCGGCAAGCTGAAGGCGGCGAAGACCCTCTCGAACGAGCACGGCCCGAAGGCCGCCAACAAGTTCGTCTATTACGTCGACCACGACTGGAACCTGCCCATCGGCTACGTCTTCTACACGCCGCACAGCGTCTACGGCTGGGAGATGCCGTCCTTCAACGTCGCCTTCTGGGTGCGCGGCGAGGCGGTGCGCTTCGACCCGCACCTCTTCTATCAGGGCAAGGAGATCGGCCGGGCCTTCATGGACGGCATGCAGGTGGGCAAGGCCAGCTGCGAGGCCCGCGTGGAGAACAACACGACGCACTACGTCAACGACGGCGTGCCGCAGAAGGCGAAGTGGTCGCGCGTCGAGTGCAACTTCCCGATGGTGATGCGCTGGGACAAGTCGGACGGCGGGAAGGGGCAGCCGAACACCAACGAGTTTTTCAAGCTGGCCTCGAACCCCGGCGAGTACGAGTTCAAGCTGCTGTGGAACAACAAGCTGGCGCGCTCGATCAAGTTCACGGCCGGCCCCGAAGGCAAGCTCGACAACGGCATCGCCTCGTCCAACAAGGTCGGCACCGAGCGCGTCATCGTCCCCGTGCAGGTCATCGGCGATCAGGACGGGGCGTGGGACAAGACGGCTTGGAAGTCCGACGCCTTCTACGGCCACCCGTTGACGGGCTTCACGCCCGCGCCGTAGGGGACGGCCGGCGGCGAAAGAACCGGCGCGGCGAAGGGGCGGGCTACGAAGCCGGCCCCTTTTGTCGCGGCGGCGTGATTGAATCCCCGCCTCCGCCTCGCGTTTGGTAGGTGTAGGACGTTCAGTGCGGCGTTTCGGAGGCGCGAGATGTTGAGAATGATCGGGAGCTTGTGGGGCGGGCGGGCGGCGGGCGCGGGGGGCGCGGCGCCGGCGTTGTACGCGGCGGGGCTGTGGGCGCGGCCGGGGATGCGCGTGACCTTCCGCGCCGAGTTGATGCCGGGCAGGGACAGGGGCGAGCGCACGTTCCGCGTCACAGAGGTGTTGCCGAGCCGGAGGGTTCTGCTCGACGGTTTCACGGGCGAGCACACGGCCTCGGAGTTCGAGCCGCTCAGGTGAGCGCGCCTCGCGCGGCGGGTTGGTCGTCGAGTGTCGGGAGGGAGTTTCTAACACAGAAGACGCAGAGGAGAACAGAGGGGGCGCGGAGAAGAGGTTGATCTTCTCCGCGCCCCCTCTGTGTTGATTCGCTCCGGCGCTAACCGCATCTCTTGGCGGGCCCGGTGGTTTCCCCGTATGATGGCGGCGACCTTTTGCCGTCTTGAGTTCGGGGCCGCGGGGAGGCGAATGAGGAGAGAGCTGGAGAGGAGGGAGGCCGAGGCGCTGAGGCCGCGTCACCACTCGCGGGCCGAAGTCGAAGGCAGCCTCGACCAGTTGAGCCGGTGGATGGACGGGCTGTTCCGCGTGCCGGGCACGGGCTGGCGCTTCGGCCTCGACGCGCTCGTCGGCCTCGTCCCCGGCGTCGGCGACTTCGCCACCACCGCCGTCTCGCTCTACATCCTCGCCTCGGGCGTGCGCTACCGCGTGCCGAAGGTGACGCTGTTGCGGATGGGGGCCAACGTCGCCGTCGATTACCTCGTCGGCTCGATCCCCTTCGTCGGCGACCTCTTCGACTTCTACTGGAAGTCGAACCAGAAGAACGTCGAGCTGCTGCGCGAGCGCGCCACGGCGACCCCGGAAGAGGCCCGGCACGGCCGCGCCTCCGACTGGCTCTTCCTCGCCGTCATCGTCCTCGCGTTGCTCGCCCTGCTCGTCGGCTCCGTCACGCTCAGCCTCTACCTTCTGAGCCGGCTGCTCGGCAACATCCCTTCGCCCTTCTAACGAAAGCCCCCCCTCATGGCCGGGCTTACGTTTTACTGGGCCGCGGCTTTCGACGCGGCGAGGACGCGCTCCAGCGCGGGGCCGATCATGTTGAGGCCGCGCTCGCCGGCCGCGTAGCAGCGCAGCTTGCCCTCCGGGTCGAACAGGTAATAAGCGGGGACGAACCCCTGCTCGTTCCCGAAGGCGTCGCGCAGCGCGTGCTGGTTATCGACGGCGCACGGCTCCGTGATGTTGTTGGTCGTGATGGCGTCGCGCACGGCCTCAACGTCCGTGTCGGCCTCGTAGCGCGGCATGTGGACGGCGACGACGCGCAGGCCCTCGGCGGCGCGCGCGTCGCGCAGCTCGGCCACGCGCGGCATCTGCTCCTTGCACGTCTCGCAGCTCACCGACCAGAAGTGGACGAGCACGGGGCGGCCCTTCGCCTCCTCGGCCGCCCGCGCCGCCGTCGCGTTGAACCACTCGGTCGCCCCCTCGAACGAAGGCATCTCCGTCCCGATCCTCATCGGCATGGTGTCACCTCGGCGAAAGGCGCCGGGCGGCGGGTGACGGGGAAAAACAGATTGTCCTCCCCGCCAACCGACGCCCGCCGCCTGCTTTTCAGACCTTCAAAGTCTCCTGACCCGGACGCCACTCGGCCTGACAGAGCCCGCCGGTCTGGAGCGCCTGAATGACGCGGATAGTCTCCTCGGCCGAGCGGCCGACGTTCAGGTCGTGGATGACGGCGTAGCGCAGGATGCCTTCGGGGTCGATGACGAAGAGGCCGCGCAGCGCGACGCCCTTGTCCTCGATGAGCACGCCGTAGTCACGCGAGACCTGCTTGGTGATGTCGGACGCGAGCGGGTAGCGCAGCCCCTCGACCCCGTTCTGCTCGCGCGGCGTGCGCAGCCACGCGCGGTGCGAGTGTACCGAGTCGGTCGAGACGCCGATGACCTCGGCCCCGATGCCCTCGAAGTCGTCGAGGCGCTCGCTGAACGTGGTCAGCTCCGTCGGGCAGACGAAGGTGAAGTCGAGCGGGTAGAACAGCAGCACGACCCACTTGCCCTGATAGTCGGAGAGCCTGACGTTCTCGTTCAGCTTCTCGATGTTCTTGGTCGAGGGCATGTCGAAATCCGGCGCCGGCTGTCCGACCTTTGCGGTTGCCATAACTGATGATTCCTCCGTTGGTTTTGAAACAGCTCTGAATTTAAGGGGCGGCGCTCGGCCGCGCGCGCCCGCGCGAAAACTTTTAAGGGCCGACGCTTCGGGTCTTCGACTGGCAGTCGGGGCAGACCCCGACGAGCGTCAGGTGTATGGACTCGGGCTTGAAGCGGGAGCGGCGCGCCGCGGCGCGCAGCATCTGCGGCGTCTCGGGCAGGTCGAAGTCCACGAGGCGGCCGCAGCGCGAGCAGATGGCGTGGTCGTGGCGCCCCGTCTCGCGGTCGTAGCGGCTCGACCCCTTGCCGAAGTTGATCTCGCGCAGGAGGCCGGCGTCCCTCAGGTACTTCAGCGAGTTGTAGACGGTGGCGAAGCTGAGCGTCGGCAGGCGGCGGCGCGCGGCCTCGAAAATCTCGTTGGCCGTGAGGTGCTCGCCCGACTCCAGCACCACGTCGAGCACGGCCCGCCGCTGCGGGGTCAGCGCCCGCCCGCCGCCCTGATCTCCACTTCCGCCCGCCATGAAATTGTCCTGCTGTTTGAAGTGGAATTAGAATAATTCTAAACCGCCCGCCTGTCAAGCGGCGCGGGGTTCGGGCTCGGCCGTCACTCGCCGGCCGCCGGTTTTCAGTTTTTCTCTCTCAACCGACGGCTATCTGCCGCCGATCAAAAATCCAAAATCCGGAATTCTTTTCCTTGCCTTCGGGCGCGGTTTGAAGTAGAACCCTCCGGCCCGGATTTGAACCTCACCGGCGACAAACCTGACCAGACAAGGGAGGCCCACCATGAGCGAACGCTTGAGACTGACCCGGCGGGGCGGCTGGCTGCTCCTGCTCGCGCTGCTCTTCCCCGCGGCCGAGGCGCAGGCGAAGGTGACCCGCTACCTGACGGGGAGCGGGGCGGATGTCGCGCCCGCCCTCTTCGGCCCGGCGCACGACTTCGGCGGCGGCGGCACGGACGTGGACGCGGCGATCCAGTGGATGATCGATCAGGCGCGCGGCTGCACCTCCTGCGCGACGAAGGTGGACGTGGTCATCCTGCGCTCGACCGGCTCGAACGGCTACAACGATTACATCTTCGCGATGAACGGCGTGGACTCGGTCGAGACGCTGGTCATCACCAGCGCGCGCGACTCGAACACGGCCGCGGTCGAGGCGACGGTGCGCAACGCCGAGGTCGTCTTCTTCGCGGGCGGCGACCAGTGCGACTACGTGAGCAACTTCAAGGGCACGCGCGTCGAGGCGGCGGTCGAGGCGGTCTACGCGCGCGGCGGCGCGGTCGGGGGAACGAGCGCGGGCCTCGCCATTCAGGGCGAGTTCAGCTACGACGCCTGCACCGGCAGCGTCACTTCGAGTCAGGCTTTGCTCGACCCCTACCACCGCGAGATCACCTTCACCTACGACTTCTTCAACTGGCCGAACCTCGGCGGCGTCATCACCGATTCGCACTTCGTCACGCGCGACCGGATGGGCCGGACGCTGGCGTGGCTCGCGCGCCAGATCAGGGACGGGCGCGCTTCGAGCGCGCTGGGCCTCGCCGTCAACGAGGTGACCTCCGTCGTCGTGGACAAGAATGGGCTGGCGCGCGTCTTCGGCGACGGCCCCGCCTACTTCATCCTCGCCGACCACGTCCCGGAGGTCTGCGAGCGCCGCACGCCCCTGACTTACTCCAACTTCAAAATCTGGAAAGTGCCCGCGGGCGGAACCTTCGACCTCGCCAACCGCCCCGCCACCGGCTTCTACCTCATCAGCGTCACCAACGGGGCGCTGAGCGGAGACCCGTACTGAACGGCAGTAGACAGTAGTCAGTAGTCAGTAGTCAGTAGTCAGTAGTCAGTAGAAAAGCCTTCTCTGCCGGCCGCCTAAGGCGCGAGCGACGACGCCCGGCAGAGAAGGCTTTATGTTTTTCTACTGACTACTGACTACTGTCTACTGTCTACTTGAGCGTGGGGTTTCTTTCGACGAAGTCTACGAGGGCGGCGACGTAGTCGGGGAAGCGCGGGCAGCGGACGCCGCGGGGTTCGAGGAGCTGTCGGGCGCGGGCGGTGTCGTAGGTCTGCTGGAGGAAGAAGTAGGGGACGCCGACGCGGGGCAGCCCCGAAATCTTTTCGGAGAGCGGGAGGTTGAGCGTCGTCTCGACGAGCGCGGCCGGGAAGCTGAGGCGCGAGGCGCGGCCCGCGAGGTGTCGGGCGACCACGTCGAAGAGTTCGCGGGTGGTGAGCGGCGCGGGGTCTGCGAGCTGGACGGTGGCCCCCACCGCCGCGTCGTCGCTCGCGAGCGCGGCCATCGCCTCGACGACGAAGTCCACGGGCACGACGTTGAGGCGCACCTCGCTGTTGCCGATGTTGACGAGCGAGAGCGGCCCCGGCCACATCCGCAGGTAGTTGATGAGGTAGTAGACGCCGTCGTACTTGGCCGTCTCGCCGGTGCGCGAGTCGCCGCAGACGACCGAGGGGCGGTGGACGGTCACGGGCAGCTCCCGCTTGAGCGCCTCGACTTCGAGCTCGGCGAGGTACTTCGTCTCCTCGTAGTGGTTGCGGAAGCCGGCCTCGTGGCGCAGCTCGTCCTCGCGGATGAGGCCGGTGCGGCGGCCGGCGACGTAGCAGGTCGAGACGTAGTGGTAGCCGCGCAGGCGCGCGAGCGTGCGCGCGAAGCGGTTGACGTTTCGCGTGCCCTCGACGTTGACGCGCACGGCGAGGTCGCGCGCGACGGCGAGGTCGTAGACGGCGGCGAGGTGGAAGAGGACGGTCGCCTCGGCGCGCGCGGCCCCGGCGTCGGCGGGCGCGAGGCCGAGGTCTTCGCGCGTGATGTCGCCCTCCATCACGCGGAAGTTTTCGGCCGGCGCGCCGGTCGCCTCGACGACGCGCGCGATGTCCTGACGCGCGCGCCCGGCTAAGGCCGGCTGCACGAGCAGGTGGAAGCGCGCCCCCGCCTGCGCCAGACGCCCCACGAGCCGCCCGGCGATGAAGCCGGGGAAGCCGGTCACGAAGATCGTCTCGTCGCGGGGCATGGTGAAGAAGAAGTAGACGGTAGTCAGTAGTCAGTAGAAAAGCATTCGGTATCGAATCGTTCGGGTGAAAGCGTCAGTCGCCGCGGCGCGGAAGCGCTACTGGCTACTGGCTACTGACTACTGTTTACTGTCCTCGCAGACCAGTTCGACGAGGGTGCGGACGCCGACGCCGGTCGAGCCTTTGGGGGCGTGCGGCTCGGGGTCGTCGAGCCAAGAGGTGCCGGCGATGTCGAGGTGCGCCCACGGGGTGTCGCCGGCGAACTTGCTCAGCAGCAGCGCGGCGGCCGAGGCGTCGGGCTTGCCGCCGTAGTTCTTGAAGTCGGCGATGGGGCTTTCGATGCGCTTCTTGTAGTCGTCCGAGACCGGCATGCGCCAGACCGGCTCGCCCGCGCGCGCGGCCGCCCGCTCGACCTGCCCGGCCCACGCGTCGTCGTTCGAGAAGAGGCCCGTGCGGTGCGTGCCGAGGGCGACGACGATGGAGCCGGTCAGCGTCGCCAAGTCCACGATGCGCGTCGCGCCCAACTGCTTCGCGTAGGCGATGCCGTCGGTGAGCACGAGGCGGCCTTCGGCGTCGGTGTCCACGACCTCGATGGTGTAGCCGGCGAGCGTGCGGACGATGTCGCCGGGCTTGATGGCGCGGCCCGAGGGCATGTTCTCGGCGGCGGGGACGACGGCCGCGACGCGGCGCGCGGGCTTCAACTGCGCGATGGCCCGCAGCGCGCCGAGGGCCGCCGCGCCGCCCGCCATGTCGGTCTTCATCTCGTACATGTCGAGGCCGTGCTTGATCGAGATGCCGCCGGTGTCGAAGGTGATGCCCTTGCCGACGAAGGCCCACAGCTCCTCGTCGTCTAAGATTTCGTCCGGCTCGTAGCGGACGACGATGAGGGCCGGCTCCTCGTCCGAACCCTGACCGACGCCGGCCAGTCCGCCCATCCCGCGCCGGCCAATCTCCTCCGCGCCCAGAGACTCGACCTTCAGGCCGAACTCGGCGGCCATCTCGGCGGCGACGCGCGCGAACTCGCGCGGCGGCAAGCCGGCCCCCGGCGTGTCGGCCAGAGCGCGCGCCCAGTTCACCGACTCGGCGACGACCCGCGCCCGCGTAATCTCTTCGGCAGGCACGCCGCGCTCTGTGACGACGATCAAATCTTCGAGCCTGCCCGCGTCCTCTTCCTCGGTCTGGTAGAAGCCGTTCTCGTAGAGGCCGAGCAGCGCGCCCTCGACGGCGGCGCGCGCGAAGGCCGCCCCGCCGTCGGCGTCCGGCATGATGAAATGGAGCGCGCGGGCGCGCGCGGCCCGCGCCTCGCGCACGGCCGTGGCGGCGGCGCGGCGCAAAACTCTCTCATCGAAATCGCCGCGCGACCCGAGGCCGACCAGCAGCAGGCGCGCGGCCCCCCGCGGCCCGCCGACGCCCGCGCGCAGCGCGAACGACGCGCCGTCTTCGCCTTTGAACTCGCCCTCGGCGACGACGCGCTCGCAGACCTCCCGGAGCGCGCCGCCGAAGGACTTGGCGGCGGGCAGGCGCGGCTCGTCGGTGAAGACCGGGACGGCGTAGGTCGGCTCGTACCGGGTGAGGATTTCGCCGCTCGTGACGACGTTCGGGTAGCTCGGCAGTCTCATCCGTGGCAACTTCCGTTGGGTCAGATTTGGCACTCGTTACTGGCGACGAGTATAATTCAAACTCACGCATCGGCCCAACTTTGCCAGCCGGCGAGGGCGCAGACCGCCGGCCCGCGACCGAACCAACACTCCCGAATTTTTTCAAGGAAGGACTCGTCTCCGATGGCCCTCTTACGTCGCGCCGCGCGCCGCCTCGCGCTCGGACTCCTGCTCGCGCTCAACGCCTCGCCCGCCGCCTTCGCGCAGGCGCAGCCGGCGGCCTGCCCCGTCCGCGTCACGCTGCTTCAGGTCAACGACGTGTACCAGTTCACGCCCGTCGAGCGCGGCGCGTGGGGCGGCGTGGCGCGGCTCTCGACGCTCCGCAAGCAGATCGCGCAGGAGTCGCCGCACACGCTCTTCCTGCTGGCCGGCGACACCATCTCGCCCTCGGTCGAGTCCATCACCTACGAGGGGCGGCAGATGATCGACGCGTGGAACGCCGTCGGCCTCGACTACTCGGTCTTCGGCAACCACGAGTTCGACTTCGGCCCGAAGGTGCTTTTGCAGCGCGTCGCCGAGTCGAAGTTCAGGTGGCTCGGCGCGAACGTGATAGACAAGAAGACCGGCAAGCCCTTCGGCGACACGCCGCTCTTCGAGGTGCGCGAGTTCGGCGGCGTGAAGGTGGGCATCTTCGGGCTCGTCCTGCCCGAGACGAAGACCACCTCGCGCCCCGGCGAGGACGTGGAGTTCCGCGACTTCTGCGAGACGGCGCGCGCCGTCATCCCGCAGATTCGCGCGGCCGGCGCCAACGCCGTCGTGGCCCTCACGCACCTCGCGCTCGCCGAGGACAAGCAGCTCGCCCAGTGCGCGCCCGGCATCGACCTCATCATCGGCGGCCACGAGCACACGCTCCTCCAGTCGTCGGCGGCCGGCGTGCCCATCTTCAAGATGACGGCAGACGGGCGCGAGCTGGGCCGCTTCGACCTCCACATAGACTCGAAGACCGGCCGCGTCCAGTCCATCGACTGGCAGGTCATCCCCGTCAACTCGTCCGTCGCCGAAGACCCCGCCTTCGCCTCCGTGACGGCGAAGTACAAGGAGAAGCTCGCCGAGCTGTCCGTGCCCGTCGGGGTGTCGAACGTGCCGCTCGACGCGCGCAGCGTCACGAGCCGCACCGTCGAGACCAACATCGCCGACTTCATCGCCGACGCGATGCGGCGGGCGACGGGCGCGGACGTGGCGCTGCTCAACGGCGGCTCGATCCGCGCCGACACCGTCATCTCGGCCGGCCGGTTGACGCTGCGCGACGTGCTCTCGCTCCTCCCCTTCAACAGCGAGCTGGTCAAGCTCGAAGTGACGGGCGAAGTGCTCCGGCAGGCGCTTGAGAACGGCCTCTCGCTGAGCGGCCCGCGGGCCGAGCCCGGCCGCTTCCCGCAGGTCTCCGGCATGACTTACGCCTACGACCTCTCGCGCCCGGCCGGCGACCGCGTCCGCGACGTGACCGTCGGCGGCAAGCCCCTCGACCCGAAGAAGACCTACACGCTCGCCACGAGCAACTACGTCGCGGGCGGCGGCGACGGCTACGCGGTGTTGAAGGGCAGCAAGAACCTGCTCGGCGAGAAGCTGGTCGACTCCGAGGTGCTGCGCCGCGCCATCGCGGAGGCCAAGACCATCGCGCCGCAGACCGACGGGCGCATCCGGCGCCTCGACAAGCCGTCCGACGCGCCGTGCCCGGCCGTCGCGCCCGCGGCCGCGGGCAGGTGAGTTTTATGTTCGACGAAGACGAGCCGGTGTCGGGGCCGAGGGCCGAGGCCGCGGAGCTTTTCCGTCAGGCTTATCAGGCGCAGGTGGACAAGGACTACGGCCGGGCCGTCGAGCTGTACCGGCGCTCCATCGAGACCTACCCGACCGCCGAGGCGCACACCTTCCTCGGCTGGGTCTACAGCTTCGACGGCCGCTACGGCGAGGCCATAGACGAGTGCCTGAAGGCCATCCGCGTGGACTCGACCTTCGGCAACCCCTACAACGACATCGGCAGCTACCTCATCGCGCAGGGCGACTTCTGGACGTGCGTCCGCTGGTTCCGCCGCGCCCTCGCCGCCCCGCGCTACGAGTCCTACGCCTTCCCGCACTTCAACCTCGGCCGCGTCTACGAGGAGCGCCGCCGCCCCCTCGACGCCGCGCGCCACTACGGCCTCGCCCTCGAAGAGCGCCCCGACTTCGCGCAGGCCGCCAAGGCGCTCAGGCGCGTGCAGACGCGCGTCAACTGAGCGGCCCCGCAGGCGCGGCCCCGAGGAGAGCCATGCAGGCAGCCAAGTCGAGATCGTGGTTCACGCGCTTCGCCAAGTGGACGGCGCGCGTGTCGGGGCAGCCGGCGACCTTCGCGCTCTCCGTCCTCGTCATCGCCGCGTGGGCGCTGACGCAGCTCGACCGCATCAGGGAGGGCTACGAGCGGCTGGCGAAGAAGGCGCGCGCGGGCCTAGAGGGCGGCCTCGACGACACGGACGCGCCCGACATCGGGCGCGACGGAGAGGCGGGCTGACCGCGCCGCGAGACACCCGCCCCCATGGACTCCCCCCGCGAAGAGTATTTCGTCCGCTGGCGCGTCGAGCCGCGCGAGATGGACGCGCTGTGGGCCGGGGGGTGGCGTCACTTCGGCCCCGTCTTCTTCCGCTACCGCAGCGCCGTCTACGGCGGGCGCGGCTGCACGGTGATGCCGCTCCGGGTCGACCTCGCGCGGTTCGCGCCCTCGCGCAGCCAGCGGCGCGTCACGGCGAGGAACCGCGACGCCGAGGTCACGTTCGGGCCGACGGCGGTCACCGCCGAGCTGGAGCGGATGTTCGAGCGCCACCGCGGGCGCTTCACCTTCGAGGTTCCCGACTCGCTCGAACAGTTCCTCTCCTTCGAGCCGTCTTCGGTTCCCTGCCCGAACGTCACCGTCCTCGTCCGCCTCGGGGGCCGCCCCGCCGCCGCCAGCTTCCTCGACGTGGGGCGCGAGGCGACCTCGGCCGTCTACGCCATGTTCGACCCCGCCGAGTCGCGGCGCAGCCTCGGCATCTTCACCATGCTCGAAGCCATCCGCTACTCGCGCGCGACGGGCCGCCGCTACTACTACCCCGGCTACGCCTGCCGCGAGCCCTCACTCTACGACTACAAGAAGAACTTCGCCGGCCTCGAACACTTCGACTGGCGCGGCGCGTGGCACCAACTCGACGGCTGATGAAGACGGCGGCCCGACCCTTTATCCCGTCAGGAAGTCTCGTGCATCCCGATGCCCTCGGGGTCTTTGACGACTTCCTTGTTGATCTTCATCTTGCGGCGGTTGGCGTCCATGGCGACGTAGATGACTTCGGCCTCGGTGACCTTGATGCGCTCGGAGGTTCCGCCGTAGCGCTCGGCCTCGACGACGACGCGGACGGTGATGGAGGTCGTGCCGATGCTCAGCGTCCGCGCGTAGAAGCTGACGAGGTCGCCGACGAAGACGGGCTGGTGGAAGATGACCTCGCGCATGGCGACCGTGACGAAGCGCTCGATGCTGGTGCGGCGGTGGGCCTCGACCGCGCCGGCGATGTCGATGTAGCTGAGGATGATGCCGCCGAAGATGGTGCCCTGTGGGTTGGTGTCGCGCGGCAGCAGCGTGATGCGGATGGCCGGGTCGCCGTATGAGTCCATGATCTTTCCCGCGGCGGCCGTCGCCCCGGCGCGCCGCCTTCGCTAAATTTATGTTGCGAGCTTTCCGCCGAGCATGAACGCGCCGCCCGCCCCGTGTCAAGAAGGGCGCCGGCCGACGCGGGGCGGGGAAGGGCGGCCCGGCTCCCCCCGCCGCCCGCCGCCCGCCCCGGCGCGTACAACGGCAACGCCGGGGGGCACATCCAAACGCTTGCCGTAGCAGAAGAAACACCGCGGGCGGGCGGGCCAGCCCGACCCGCGGCCTCAACCACGCCGCGGCCGCCCGGAGACTTGTCAGAGGAGCCGTGTCGGACGTATCGTCTTACCCCGGGAATATTCCACGATGAACAGACCCTTTAATTACACGCTTTTACTGCTGGCCGTGCTCGCCTCGGCCGCGCCGCTGGCGGCCCAGCCGCGCGGCCGCCGCCCCGCGCAGCGCACGGCCCCGCAGGCCCGGCCGACGCCGACGCCGCAGCCGACGCCCGCCGCGCCCACCATCGCCGAGACGCCGCTCCAGCCCGGCCAGCGCGCGCGCTTCGACGTGACGCACTACCGCATCGCCGCCGAACTCGTCCCCGCGCAGCACCAGCTCGTCGCCGCGGCCGACGTGACCTTTACGCCGCTCGACAACACGCGCACGCTCGTCTTCGAGCTGAACGGCTCGCTCAAGGTCGAGTCGGTCGAGTTCAAGGGCAAGGCGCTCACCAACATCATTCAGGATCAGGCGGGGCTTGAGACCATCGGGCCGCACGTCCGCGTGGACTTGGGCGAGGTCGTCCCGGCGGGTCAGGCGCAGACGCTCCGGTTCCGCTGGTCGGGGCCGCTCGTCACGCCCGAGGGCGGGCCGCTTTTGACGAAGCGTCTGGCCTACGTCGGGCCCGAGCTTTCGTACCTGATGTACGCGGCGCGCTGGTTCCCGTTCCACGAGTACGCGGCCGACCGCGCGACCTCCGAGGTCACCGTCACCGTCCCGCCCGGCTACACCGTGGCCGGCGCGAGCGACGAGGCGGTGGCCGAGACGGCCGGGGCGCCGGGGCTGCCGCCCATGCCCGGCGCGACGACGACCGTCATCCGCCCGCAGGTCTCGGCCCCGAACGCGCGCACCTTCCGCTTCGTGACGCGCCAGCCCTCGCTCGTCGGCAACTTCGCCGTCGGCCGCTTCCAGCCGCGCACGCTCCGCATCGGCGGCTACGAGCTGGAGTTCTTCGTCCAGCCGGGCAACGAGAGTTTCATCGAGCCTTACGCGCAGATGATGGGCGAGGCGTTGCAGTTCTACACGCAGAAGTACGGGCCGCCGGCCTTCGGCCGCCGCCTCGCCGTCGCGCAGATCGACGATGCGAGCCTCGACGCCTACGCCGCGCCCGGCATCCAGTTCCTCTCGCCCCGCTTCTTCGTCTCGGGCCGCCAGACCTCGCTCGACGACCGGCTGCTGCGCGAGGTCGCCTTCCAGTGGTGGGGCCTCACGGTCGGCCTCAAGTCCTTCGATGACGCGTGGCTCTCGCACGGCCTCTCCGAGTGGAGCTCGTTCGCCTTCCGCGAGACGCGGCTTCAGGGCGCGGCGCTCGAATCCGCGCAGCGCGACATGCTGGAGCGCGCGTTGATGTTCGAGCAGTCGGCCTCCATCGCCCGCGCGCCCTCGACGCTCGACGACCAGTCGGCCGCCTATCAGGCCGTCGTCTACTACAAGGGCTCGATGGTCTTCCGGATGCTGCGCGAGACGATGGGCCCGCAGAAGTTCGACGACCTCCTGCGCCGCTTCGCCAACGACTTCCGCGGCAAGAACGCCTCGATCGACGACTTCGAGAAGCTGGCGACGGCCGTGGCCGGCGAGAACATGCGCTACTTCTTCGCGCGCTGGGTCGAGGGCACGGGCGTGCCCGAGTTCTCCTCCGACTACCAGATCATCCGCACGCGCGCGGGCAAGTTCCGCGCGCGCGGTACGCTCAAGCAGAACATGGAGAACCTGAAGATGCCCGTCGAGGTCATGCTCCGGGCCGAGGGCGACGACGTGAACACGACCGTCTACGTCGCCGACCGCAGCGACGACTTCGACTTCGAGTCGGCGGGCAAGCCCCTCGAAGTCATCATCGACCCGAACCACAAGGTGCTGCGCACGTCGGAAGACCTGCGCGTCTCGGTGGTCGCGCGGCGCGGGCTCGAACTGTTCCGCGAGGGCCAGTACCTCGAAGCGCAGCGCCAGTTGGAGGAGGCCCTCAAGCTCGACAAGTCGAACTCGTGGGTCTACTACAACCTCGGCCTCATCTTCCTCGAACAGAGGAACTACGACCCGGCCATCGACAACTTCAAGGCGGCGCTGTCCGGCAGCCTGCGCCCCGCGTGGATCGAGGTCTGGGCGCACATCAAGATGGGCAACGCCTACGACGCGAAGGGCGACCGCCCCCGCGCCGTCAACGAGTACCTCAAGGCCGTCTCCAGCGGCATCGACTTCGACAACTCCCAGCGCATGGCGCAGGAGTTCATCAAGACGCCCTACGACCCCAAGACCATGCAGCAGGCCCAGACCGGCGCGAGCGAGTAACGCCCGCGGCCCGGCCGGGAAAGGGGGAGGGGCGCCGGACTCACGTAGAGTCCGGCGCCCCTCTCCCCTTCCCGGCCGGGCCGCTACTTTCGGCGCCGGGGCTTTACCTCGAAGGGCTCGGGTCGACGACGATCGGGCCGCCGGGGACGTTCTGCCCATCTCCGTCGTTGGTGACGACGTAGATGATGGCGGCCGTCACCATCGCCGTGTACCCGGCCACGCCGAACCAGAACCAGCCGCCCAGTTCGTCGTCGTCATCGTCGTCGTCGCGGGGGGTCGTCTGCGGCGTCCCGGCCGCGGCCTCGTGCCCCTCCGTGACCACTTTCGTCACCTCGCCGGCGCGCAGCACGACGCTCCCCTTCCTCGCCCTCACGACCGTGTTGCCGCCGGTCACGTTGACGACGAAGACCGCCTCCCCGTCGCGGCCCGCCGAGACCACGCCGTCGCCGGTCGAGAACTCGGCCGCGACCCCGCGCGGCTTCGAGACGTGGATGATGCCGGCGTCGAGCGACCCGGCCACCGCGCCCTCGCCGAAGCTGACCGCGCCGGCGGTCTCTTCGAGGCACTTGACGCGCCCCATGCTACCCATCGAGATTTCGGCGCGCCCCCCCTTTTCGGTGGCGAACTTGCTGCCGGGGAAGAACGCCGCGCCGGAGACGACCTCCGACCCATTAATCAGCACGCGCCCCCGGACGGAGAGGTCACCCACGGGCGCGGGCGGAGAGGACGCCAGAGTGACGGCCACGCACAGGGCGACGCAGAGCGAAACGGCGCCCGCCGCACGAACTCTTTTTCTCATTTCTTCCTCCTGAACGGATCGTGTGAGGGACAGGCTAGACCTACTATCCCCCGCTTGAGAGAAGGGCGGCGCGCGGGTCGGGGACAAACCGCTGATGGATTGCCGCGCGGGCCGCTGGATAATCACCGGGAGACGGTGGTGATCCAATGTGTGTCGGACACGATAAGCGCCGGGGCGGCGTCTGTCAATAGCTAAATGCGTGCCCGCGGCCGCGCGGGGCGGCGTCAGACGGGCTGGGAGGCGACGACGCAGATGCGGTGGCGCTCGGCGAGTTGGAGCATCTCGGCTCTGTCGAACATCAGGGTCTTGCCGGCCGTGAGGCTGAGGCAGGTGGCGCCGGCCTCGACCATCCGCTCGACGGTGGGGACGCCGACGACGGGCACGTCGAAGCGCATGTCCTGATTCGGCTTGGCGACCTTGACGACCGTGAGGCGGCCGCGCGCGAGTTCCCCGGCCCGCCTGATGCAGGCGTCCGTGCCCTCCATCGCCTCGACGGCGACGCAGGCGCGCGCGCGCACGACGATGGTCTGGCCGAGGTCGAGGCGGGCGATCTCGCGCGCGACTTCGAGGCCGTACTCCACGTCGCCCCGCTCGCGCGCGTCCGGCGCGCGCTTGGTGAGGACGCCCGCGGCGGGCAGGTGGTCTCGCAGGAAGTAGGTCGAGTCGATCAGCTCGATGCCCTCGCGGGCCAGCTCGGCGGCGACCCCGCCGATGAGCGCGTCGGTGTTGCGGCGCGGCAGGCTGATGAGCATCCGCAGCATCCGCACGTCGGGCAGCGCGCCGCTGAAAATCTGCACGTGCCTGACCTGCCCCGCCATGATCGCCTTCTCCACCCCCTCGCGCTTGAAGAAGCGGATCATCTTCCCCAACTGCCCGACGCCCACCCACGTCAGGCTGTCCGCGACCTGCTCGATCGAGGGGTCGGTCTCTTCCTTGATCGCCGCCACCGCCAGAGACACGCCCGCCCTCCGCGCCCCGTCGAGCACGAGGAACGGGAACCTGCCGTTGCCGGCGATCAGCCCGAAACGCATCAGAAGAGGTTCGGAGCCGCGGGCCCGAAGCTCGAAGTCGCGGGCCGGGGTTCTCAACCTCGAACCTCGAACCCGCGGCTCCGGGCCTACTTAACCACCCCGCGCTCGGAGGTTTCGATGAAGCGGACGAGTTCCCCCACCTCGGGCGAGCCCTGAATCTCCGCGCGGATGCGTTCGAGGGCCTGCGTGGTGTTGAGCTTCGCGGAGAGGAGGAGGCGGAAGGCGTGGTGCAGGGCGTCGATGGTCTCGCGCGGGTAGTCGCGCCGCCTCATGCCGACGGTGTTGAGGCCGTAGCAGCGGGCGTGGTTGCCGACCGTGAGCGCGAACGGGAGCGCGTCCTTGACGACGACCGAGTAGCCGCCGACGTAAGCCTCGCGCCCGACGCGGCAGAACTGGTGGACGCCCGAGTAGGCCCCGATGTTCGCGCCGTCGGCGACCTCGACGTGGCCGGCGAGGGTCGCGCCGTTGGCCATGATGACCTTGTCGCCGACGCGGCAGTCGTGCGCGACGTGGGCCTGCGCCATGACGAGGCAGTCGTCGCCGACGGAGGTGAGCATGCCGCCGCCCTCGGTGCCGCGGTGGACGGTGACGAACTCGCGCAGGCGGCAGCGGCGGCCGATCCTCGTCTCGGCCGGCTCGCCCCGGTACTTCAAGTCCTGCGAGGCGAGGCCGAGCGAGACGAAAGGGTAAACGTGCGTGTCGTCGCCCACCTCGGTGCGGCCGTCCACGACGCAGTGGGATTCGAGGCGGACGCCGCGCCCGAGGCGCACCTCGTCGCCGACCGTGCAGAAGGGGCCGACGTGCGCGCCGTCGCCGATCTCGGCGCGCGGGCTGACGACGGCTGAGGGGTGGACGAAGACTGACATGGAAAACGGAGAGGCCGGACGCCGGGTGTCAGACGCTAGGAAAAACGATTTTCGTACTAGCGTCCGACACCCGGCGTCCGGCCTCTTTCTCACTTCCTATCCGTGACGACGCTCATGATGTCGGCCTCGGCGGCGAGTTGGCCTTCGACGTGGGCCTCGCCGTGCATGCGCTGGACGCGGCCGCCGACGCGCAGCGGGGTGACGGTCAGGCGGAGCGTGTCGCCGGGGACGACGGGGCGGCGGAAGCGCGCGTTGTCGATGCCGCTGAAGAGGACGAGCTTGCGGTCGCGGTCTTCGATCTGTTCGAGGGCGTAGACGGCCCCGACCTGCGCCATCGCCTCGACGATGAGCACGCCGGGCATGACGGGCGCGCCGGGGAAGTGGCCCTGAAAGAAGTGCTCGTTGATGGTGACCTGCTTGACGCCGACGATCCGCTCGCCCGGCACCAGCTCGACGATGCGGTCGACGAGCAGGAACGGGTAGCGGTGCGGCAGGATGCGCTGGATGCCGACGGCGTCGAGGGGAGTCTCCATAAGAAAGCCGTGAGTCGTGAATCGCGGATCGTAAATCGTACGTGCCGAGTGGCGGCGCGCCCCGAGAGCCTTCGGGGGGCGCCGCCACTCGACCGCTATTCACGATTTACGGCTGACGGTCTTTTAGCGGGCCGGCGCGGCCGAGGCGGTGGCCGGGTTGCGCTGGTTGTAGTCGGCGACGAAGGCCTGCGTGATGTCGACCGCCCCGTCGACGATCATCATCACGCCGCCCATCTTCGAGATGTCGAAGACGATGGTGATGCCGCGCTGCTTGGCGAAGGACTGGAGCGCCGTGCCGATGTCCTGATTGATGGGGTCGGTCAGCTCGCGCAGCCGCTTGTCGAGGGCGCGCTGCCCGTCCTGCTGCTTGCGCTCGATCTCGCTCTTGAGCGTCTCGGCCTGATCGCGCAGCGTGGCGAGCGAGGCGGGCTGGGCCACGGCCTGCGTGTCGCTGATCTGCTTGACGATGCCGTCGAAGCGGGTCTTGAGGGTCTGAATCTCGTCGCGGCGCGGCTTGAACTCGCGCTCGACGGTGTTGTAGGCGTTGACGAGGCGCGCGATGCCCGTCTTGGGGTCGCCGAACTCCTCGGTGTTGATGATGGCGACCTTGCCGTCGGGGACGGCGGCGGGCGCGGCCGGGCGGGTGGCGGCCGGCTGCTGCGCGCTGACGCTGAGCGCGGAGAGGGCCGCGAAGACGGCGGCCGCGGCGATGGTGCGAATCACTTTCATGACTTTACCTGTACTGCTCCTTCGGTTGGATCAGGGCGCGACGGCCGAAGCTCGCGCCCGCGTATTTTAACTCGAAACCCTCAGAATGTCCGCCCGATGCTGAAGCGGAAGAGGCTCTTGCGCTCCTGAATGAACTCGGTTTTGGCGTTCGGGTTGTAGGCGTAGATTAACCGGAACGGGACGTTGACGACCGGCAGTTGGATGCGCAGCTCGGCCCCGACGCTGGATCGGTAGTCGCCGAGGCGCGAAAAAATGCTGTCCTCGAAGCGGGCCACGGTGTTCGACTGCACGCCCGAGTCGTCCGCCCCCGTCCGCCGGAAGGCGCGCAGGAAGACGGGCTGGACGCCGAAGGGCAGCCCCGTCGCCGGGTTGAGCGGACCGACGCGCGTCAGCGCCGACAGCTCCTCCTTCGTCAGCAGCCGGTCGCCCTGCACGACGAGCGCGAGGCCGCCGTTGGAGGCCGCGAAGGCGAGCTGCGGGTTGCGCCTGAGCGCGAGCGCCGTCAGGCCGCCGAGGGAGGAGAGGAAGGGCACGTCGTCGAGCAGCTCGGTCGAGAACTCCTGATTGGCCGTCGAGCGCAGGTTGAAGGCCGAGCCGATGTCGGCGAAGAGCGCGGCCTGCACGGGGCCGAAGATCGGGACGCGGTACTCGAAGTTGCCGAGCAGCTGCGTGTCGCCGCCGAGGAAGCGGAAGCTGCGGTCGATGAGCACCGAGTTGCTGCCCGACGAGCCGGTGAACGTCCCGAGCCCGACGAGCTGGTCGCGCAGGCCCGGCGTGACGCCGCTGACCGGGACGAGATCGCCCGAGGGCGTCGCCGAGACCACCACGTTCTGCGACGTGACGAAGACGTCGAGCGGGACGATGGGGCTGATCGAGCGGACGTTGTAGCCGCGGATGGTGAACTCGTCGCCGAGGAAGAAGCGCTCGTAGATGGGGACGCCGTTGATGAACGAGAGCGAGCCGGTCTGCGCCTCGCGGATCACGTCGGTGATGCCGAAGCTGGCGACGTGGCCGGCGACGAGGCGGAAGCCGAAGACCTCGGGGTTGGCCGAGCGCTTGCGGCGGACGGGGATGAACTGCGTGTAGGAGAGCGTCGGCTGGTAGGTGCGCACGTCGCCGCCCAAGCCGGCGAAGGCGAAGGAGAGCGAGACCTGCCGGCCCGTGGTCGGGTCGATCGAGGCGTTGCGCGTGTCGTAGACGAGGGTCGGCGTGACCCGGCTCGTCAGGATGCTCGGCTGGCGGAAGACCTCCGGGATGAAGGTGCTCGGGTCGTTGAGCTCGTTGACCGGCGGGTCTTCGATCGACGACTGCGAGATCGAGTAGGAGAGGCCGACGCGCGAGGAGCGCGCGATCTGGATGAACCGGCGCGAGCGCGGCCGCCAGAACTCGATGAGCGGCGCGCTGGCGAACAGGGAGGCGCCCGTCGAGTTCTGCGTGAAGAGGTTGGCCTCGTCCACGTTGAGAAAGTCGAGGGCCGAGCCGCCGAGGCCCTGGAGCGCGCCGAGGTTCGACGAGAGCACCGTGCCCTCGCCGAAGAACTTGCGCGACTCGGTGAAGACCGAGAAGCCGAGCGAGATGGGCCGGTCGCGGACGTAAGGCTCGGTGAAGGAGAAGAGGAACGAGCGCTGGCGGTTGCCGAAGGCGAACTGGAAGGAGAGCGATTCGCCGCGCCCGAGCAGGTTGTTGGTCGAGTACTCCAGCCCGAAGAACGAGCCGCCGATGCCGGAGAGGCCGCCGTTGAAGGAAATCTGGTTGCGGCCGCGCTCGGTGACGCGCAGCGTGATGTCCACCTCGCCCAACTCCTCGTTGGTGCGGAACTCGGCGTCCTTGTCCTTGTCGATGGGGTCGAAGAAGCCGGTCTGGTTCAGGCGCAGCGTCGAGTACTCCCAGAGCGTCTGGTCGAAGATGTCCCCCTCGTTGACGGCCACCTCGCGGCGCAGCACGTTGTCGCGCGTGTAGGTGTTGCCGGCGAACTCGAGGCGGCGCAGCGTGAACTGCTTGCCCTCGTTGATGGTGATGGTGAAGTCGGCGATGCCCTCGCCGGGCTTCTGCGCGTTGTCGCGGAAGCTGGGCGCGACGTCGTACTCGTACTGGATGAAGCCGGCGCGGCCGTAGAGCTTGTCGAGGTCTTCGGCGAGGGCCTTGACGATGCGCTGGCCGTTGGCGACCTCGCCGGCCTGCAGGCCGATGACCTGCCGGATGACCTCCTCGGAGTAGATGGAGTTCCCCTCGATCTTGATCTCGCCGAGGCGGTAGAGCTTGCCCTCGACGACGGGGATCGTGACGCGCAGCCCCTCGTCCACCGACGAGAGCAGCGGGAGCGGCAGGATGGGGAAGCCGGTGCGGCGGCGGCCGACGCCCTCGACCTGCGGCTCGCCCGTGCGCGCTTCGAGGTAGCCCTTCGAGCGCATGTGGGTGACGACGTTCTGGCGCAGGTCGTATTCGAGCTTGTCGAGGTGGAGGATGTCCTCGCCCCTGATGCGCGAGATGAGGCCGGCCTCCTTGACGAGCTTCATCGCGCCGCGCAGCTCGCCGTCGGAGAAGACCTGATTGCCCTCGAAGGCGATGTCGACGACGCGCACGCGGTCGCCCTGATCGATGTTGAAGGTGACGCCGACCGAGGTGTCCGAGACCTCGTCGATGGCGGTGTTGATGGTGGCGTTCGGGTAGCCGCGCTGCGCGAGCAGCTCGCGGATGACGCGCTCGCCGGCCCTCACCTTGACGGGGTCGTAGGTCTGCTCGCGGGCGACGCCGACGCGCTGCTCGCGGAACTCCTTGAGCACGTCGGCCTCGGCGAGGCTCCCCAGCCCCTTGAACTCAAGGAGGCGGATGACGGGCAGCTCCCTCACGTCGAAGATGACGATGACGCCGCCGCGCGGCCCCTGCTCGGTCGAGACCCTCGTCTCGGTCTTGTCGAAGAAGGGGAGGTTGAGGAGGGCTTGCAGGTCGCGGCGCACCTGCGCCTCGTTGTACACGTCGTTCTCGCGGGTCTGGATGTGGTAGAGGATGGCCTCGTCGGGCAGGCGGCGGTTGCCCTCGACGAGGACTTGCTCGACGATGCGCTGCTGCTGCGGGGCCGCCGGCTGGGCCTCCTGCGCCCGCGCCCGCGCCAAGGGCAGCGCCATCTCGACGAGCATGAAGCCGCCCAACAGGGCGGCCACGACACAGGGCCACGGCGCGCGAATTCGCATAAACTTAGTTTTTCGCCTCAAGGATGACTTCTTGAATGAGTTCGGGAGACTTTTCTAAATAGAGCCGCTGCTGAGAATTGTCGGCCGCGCGGGCGGCCCCGGAGGGCGCGGGGCGCTGCGGCGTCGCGGGCGCTGACTGTTCGGTTCGGCAGCCTTTGGACGCGCGCCGGGCCGCGACCCGTTGCCAGAAGCTAAACTCCCGCGAAGTGGCGCATTATACAAGGCGAAAGGCAAAAGGCAAAAGGCAAAGGGCAAAGGATTTGCGCGAATCGCGCCGCCCCTCGCCCCGTTTTTTGCCTCTTGCCTTTTGCCTTCTGCCTTTCGCCTTCTTAATCGGCCGCCATTCTAGTGAATCAGGAGCGCGTCGCCCGGCTCCTCGACCCCGGCCGAGCGGTAGGCGAGGCCCGCCTCGTCGGCGAAGACCTCGACGACGGGCGACTCGACGAGCTTACCCTGAATGAGCGCCTCGGAGAGCGGGTCTTCGACGTACTTCTGGAGCGCGCGCCGGAGCGGGCGCGCGCCGTAGGAGCGGTCGGCGCAGGTCTTGTCGACGATCCACTGCCGGGCCTCGTCCGTGAGGCGCACTTCGAGGCCGCGCCGCTGGAGGGTGCGGTTGAGCTGCTCGACCTGAAGGCCGACGATCTCCAGCAGCTCCTCGTCCTGCAACTGGTCGAAGATGATGATCTCGTCGAGGCGGTTGATGAACTCGGGGTTGAAGGTCTGGCGCACGGCCGCCATCACCATCTCCTCCATCTTCTCGCGCGACGAGTCGGGCGTGGACTGGAAGCCCATCGTGCCCTTCTTCTGGATGAAGCGCGCGCCGATGTTCGAGGTCATGATGATGATCGCGTTCTTGAAGTCCACCGTGTTGCCGAGGGCGTCGGTCAGGATGCCGTCCTCGAAGACCTGCAGGAGCACGTTGAAGATGTCGGGGTGCGCCTTCTCGACCTCGTCGAAGAGCAGGACGGAGTAGGGCGAACGCTTGATGCGCTCGGTGAGCTGGCCGCCCTCCTCGTGGCCGACGTAGCCGGGGGGCGAGCCGATGAGCTTCGAGACCGAGTGCTTCTCCATGAACTCGCTCATGTCGAAGCGGATCATCGAGCGCTCGGAGCCGAAGAGGAACTCGGCGAGCGAGCGCGCGACCTCGGTCTTGCCGACGCCCGTGGGGCCGAGGAAGAGGAACGAGCCGACGGGGCGGTTCGGGTTCTTGAGGCCCGCGCGCGAGCGGCGGATCGAGCGGGCGAGCGCCGAGATGGCCGGGCGCTGCGCGACGACGCGGCCCCGCAGCTCCTCCTCGATGCGCAGGAGCTTCTGCGTCTCCTCCTCCTTGAGCGAGGTGATGGGGATGCCCGTCCAGCGCGCGATGACGTCCTCGATGTCGTCCTTCGAGACCTCGACGGCGAGCAGCATCTCGTCGTCGTCGTTGAAGGGGGCGGAGAGGCTCGGGCCGCGCATGTAGATGCTGCGGTCGCGCTCGTCGAGCACCTCGTTGCGGGGCATGTCGCCGCGCGTCAGGCCCGACGAGGAGTGGCGGCGGGCGCGCAGCTTGACGCGCGCGCCGGCCTCGTCGATCACGTCGATGGCCTTGTCGGGGAGGAAGCGGTCGGGGATGTAGCGGTTCGACTGGTAGACGGCGGCCTCGATGGCGTCGGGCGTGTAGCGCACCTGATGGAACGCCTCGTAGCGCTCGCGCACGCCGTCGAGGATGTGGACGGCCTCCTCCTCGGACGGCGGCGGGACTTTGACGGCCTGAAAGCGGCGCTCCAGCGAGCGGTCTTTCTCGATGGACTTGCGGAACTCGGCCGGCGTGGTCGCGCCGATGCACTGAATCTCGCCGCGCGAGAGCGCGGGCTTGAGGATGTTGGCCGCGTCGAGCGAGCCCTCGGCCGAGCCGGCGCCGACGAGCGTGTGCAGCTCGTCGATGAAGACGATGTACTGCGGGTTCTCGACCAGCTCGCGCATGATCTGCTTCAGCCGCTCCTCGAACTGGCCGCGGTACTTCGTGCCGGCGACGATGAGCGAGAGGTCGAGCGAAAGTATCCGCTTGTTCTCAAGGAACGACGGCACGTCGCCGCGCACGATGCGCTGGGCGAGGCCCTCGACGATGGCGGTCTTCCCCACCCCCGGCTCGCCGATGAGCACGGGGTTGTTCTTCGTGCGGCGGCAGAGTATCTGCACGACGCGCTCGATCTCGCCCTCGCGGCCGACGAGCGGGTCGAGCTTGTCGTTCGAGGCGTCGTCGGTGAGGTCGCGCGAGAACTCGGCGAGGTGCGGCGTCTCCTTCTTCTGCGCGGCGCGCGGGTCGCCGCCGGCCTGACGGGCCACCTCGTCGCGCACGGCGTTCAGGCGCAGGCCGCGCTCAAGCAGGATTTCGGCGGCCATCGAGCGCTCCTCGCGGAGCAGGCCGAGCAGGAGGTGTTCCGTGCCGATGTGGCGGTGCTGGAGGCGGTCGCTCTCCTCGTGCGCGAAGGCGAGCACGCGCTTGGTCTCGGGGGCGAGGGGGAGTTCGACCGAGGTCGAAACCTTCTCGCGCAGCGGGGCGCGCCCCTCGATCTCCTTGCGGATGGCTTCGAGCGAGGCGGCCGCGCGCGCAAGGAACCGGGCCGTGAGGGTCTTGTCCTCCCGCATCAGCCCGAGGAGGAGGTGCTCCGGCTCGATGGCCGGAGCGCCGAACTGCGACGCCTCGTAGCGGGCGAAAAAGATCACCCGCCGGGCTTTCTCCGTGTAGCGTTCAAACATAAGGCTAGTGAACCGTGACCAGAAAATAAAGCCGACGTGACTTTAAAGCCGCGCGCCCTTCCCCGGCCGGCACTTCCACCGGCGGCCGGGCGCGCGCGCATTATACCCCATCGGGCGGAAAACTCGGAAAGAAGAAAATTTACGCGGTCGTCGCGCCCGCCCGTCAGCGGGCCGGGCGCGCGTCCTCCGCGTCCTCCTCGACCCGGCCGGAGCGGAGCGCGAGCACGCGGTCGCAGGCGGCGGCGAGGCTCCGGTTGTGCGTGGCGACGAGGACGCACGC
>DATMVI010000277.1:0-4190 GCA_035563275.1 Pyrinomonadaceae bacterium | reverse complement strand
GTGAAGAACGGGTCGAAGACGCGCGAGCGCACCTCCTCGGTCATCCCGGTGCCGGTGTCGCTCACGCAGACCTCGACGCTGTCGCCCAGCTCGCGCGTCGAGAGCGTCAGCGTCCCGCCGCCGGGCATCGCGTCCACGGCGTTGAAGACCATGTTGACCAGAACCTCGCGCAGCTCGGACTCGTCGCCGAGCACGGCCGTCGAGTCGGAGCCGAGTTGCAGCTCCAGCCTGATCTGGACGCCCGACGCCTCGGCGCGGCTCTTCCAGCGGGGCCGCGTGATCTCGCGCACGTCGAGCAGGACTTGATCCATCGAGACGGGGCGGAAGTCGTGGTCGCGGCGCTGGCGCGCGAAGTCCTGTATGCGCTTGATGGTCTTCGCGCCGTCGCGCGCCGTCTTGATGATGAGCTGCAACCCGGCCTCGACCTTCTCCGGGTCTTTCGTGCCGAGCAGGAGTTGGGCGCGGCCGAGGATGCCGGCCAGCGTGTTGTTGAAGTCATGGGCGACGCCCGAGGCCAGCTCGCCCAGCGCCGACAGCTTCTCGATCTGCGCGTACTGCTCGCGGATGCGCTCCTGCTCGGCGATGTAGTGCGACAGCTCCTCGACGTGGCGGCGCGCCTGCTCGGCGGCCTGCGCGGCGGCCTCGGCCTTGCCCTCGGCGGCGGCCTCGGCTTTGGCGGCCGCGGCCATGCCCTCGATGTTTTGCAGGTAGGTGTGGTAGGTCAGGTAGACGATGGCGATGACGGGCGTGGCGATGATGAGGGCGTAGACGCCGGCCACGTCGTCGAGCTTGACGACGAGGCCCGCGGCGTAAGCGCCCGCGAAGTAGGTCATCGAAGTCCAGAGGTACTTCGTCCGCCACGTGACCCACAGCGGCTCGCCGGCCTTGAGCGAGGTGTGCGCGGCGGCGATGCCGGAGTTGACGGCGTACTGGACGAGGCCCATCACGCAGAGCGCGGCGACGAAGGCGGCCGAGAACTCGCCGGCCGGCAGCGCCGTCGGCGTCCCGAAGAGGAGGTCGAGCGTGCGGACGGTGACGAAGGTCGAGCAGGCCATCATCGCGGCGTTGAAGGCGCTGGTGAACCACGTGAAGCGGCCGCGCCCGAGGCGCGAAGCGGCGAAGAGGTCGGCCGCGCCGAGCAGCACCGCGGCCTCGCCGCCGTAGAGCAGCATGGTCAGGAAGATGAAGGTGTCGGAGACGGAGATTTGGCCCGTGGTGCGCGGGATCGGGATGCAGCAGCGCGAGCTGACGACGAGGGTCACGGCCGTCAGCAGCGCGAAGCGGAAGTCGAGCCGCGCCACCGGCAGGTTGAACACCGCGTGCGCGCACACCGCCGCGCCCGCCGCGATGAACGCCCACATGTACGCCTTCACGAAACGCTGCTTGCTCATCGGCAAACCTCTACAGCAGTAGTCAGTAGCCAGTAGACAGTAGTCAGTAGCCGGTAGAAAAACAGTCTCTTTTGCGTCGTTCGCGTCTCGGCGTCAACAGCCTCGGCGCGGGGCGCTACTGGCTACTGGCTACTTCCTCACCGTCTTCCCTTCCTCAGAAAGATCGTGTCGTAGTGGCCGCGCAGCTTGTAGCCGGCCTTCTGGAAGAGGGCCTGCGCGGGGCGGTTCTCCTCGTTGACGAGGGCGCTGACGATCTTCGTGCGGCCGAGGAGGTGCCGGCCCAACTGCGTCAGGCAGCGCAGCCCGTAGCGGCGGCGGCGGCTCTCGGGCGCGACGTAGACGCCCTCGACGTAGACGCACTCGGGCGTGTCCGAGGCGATGTCGGCCTTAAAGACCAGCCCGCCGTCCTCGACCAAGACCCACACGCGGCCGCTCTCGATGCGGCGCGCGCAGCGCAAACGGAAGCCGTGCGGGTCGGCCTCCAGCGGGTTGACGCCGCTCTCGGCCTCGGCCATCTGGGCGTGGACGGGGAGGACGAGCGGGAGGTCTGCGAGCCGCGCCGGGCGCAGGCCCGCGACGGCCGGCGCGGCCACCACCGGCCACTGCTGCTCGTAGAGCAGTTCGCGGCAGAAGAGGCGCGGCGGCTGGCCCGTCTCGGCGTAGTAGTCCCAGAAGCCCGCCACCGCCTCCTGCTCGCCGAGGATCATGTGCGCGTCGCGGTGCGCCTGCGCCAGCTCGGCGAACGCCTTGAGCGCGCCGAGGGTGCGCGCCTCGATCAGGACGGCGTGGCCCACGAGCGCGACGCCTTCGAGCGCGCCGGACTCGCCGCGGCAGGCGTAGAACGAGCCGCGGTTGAAGGGGCTTTCCAGCCCGTTGTCGCGGATCAGCCCGCTCATCACGACCGTGTGGACGGGGCGCTCGGCGAGGAAGGCGAGGATTTCGCTCTCGCCGTCGCGCTCGGTCAAAGGGTAGGCGAGCGGGGCCGGGCCGCCCGAAGGGGGTCTGGGCGCAGCCGGCTTCCTTGTCTTCCGTGGCTGGAGCATCACGTCTCTCCTTCAGTTGTGCGCGCCCGCGCGCGCGTCGCGGCCGCTACTGACAGAGCAGCCCGCCGCCGCAATCCTCGACGACCGGCGTCGGGCCGGCCGGGTCGCCGCCGAGCGTGGCCGAGAGCGCCTGCGCCGCCGTGTCGGCCGAGACCTGACCGTCCGTCACCAGCACGCCGTCGTGCGTGAAGGCGTGGTCGGTGACGAGCACGCCGGCGCCGAGGAAGACCGTGCCCGTGCCGAGCAGGCCGCCGCCGCTCGTCACCACGTGGTCGGTGACGAGCACGCCCGCCGAGAGCATCTTGCCGTCGGTGACGAGCACGCCGTCGGTGACGAAGACGCCGTCGGTGACCAACACCCCCTGCCCGTAAATCTTCTGGTAGCGGGTCACGAGCTCGGCGCCGGAGGCGTAGCCGTGGCGCACGATGATGCCCTGCGCCCACGCGAAGCTCTGGCCGGCGATGGTCGTGCGCGGCGCGGGCGGCGCGAGCGCGCTCAGCAGCGGCGCGCCGAGCGGCGTGAGCGCCGAGAGGTCTTTGCGCACGAGCCGCGCGAGGCGGACCGCGCCCTCGACGTTCAACTGCCCCGCGCCCTGCTCCAGCATGTTGAAGCCGGCGAGCGGCTGCGCCGTGTACATCAGGATCGCCTTGACGAGATTAGGCGTGAGCGTGGGGTTGGCTTGCAGCATCAGGGCGGCCGCGCCCGCCACCATCGGCGTCGCCATCGAGGTGCCGTTGAGGAACATCATGCGGCGGCTGTCGGCCTCGCTCACGCCGGCGTCGAGCGAGGGGTTCGTCCGCAGGAGGAAGTTGTCTTCGGCGGCGGCGTCGATGATCTTGTTGCCGGGGGCGACGAGGTCGGGCTTGACGAGGTTGTCGTGGCGGCGGACGCCGAGCAGGCCGGTCTCGCCGCTGCGGGTCGGCCCGCGCGAGGAGTAGGTGGCGACGCCGTCGTCCGAGCGGAAGTCGGTGCCGAAGGTGTTCGACGCGCCGACCGTGATGGCCGAGGGCTCGTTGCCCGGCGCGTGGATGTAGCCGTAGAGCTTCTCGCCCGACGCGTCCTTGCCGTTGTTGCCGGCGGCGGCGACGACGACGAGGCCGGCGTCCACCAGCCGCCTCACCGCCTGACACACGGGGTCGTCTTTGTAAGACTCGACGGCCGCCGTGCCGAGGCTCAGGTTGACCACCCGGATGTTGTGGAGCGTGCGGTTGGCCAGCACCCAGTCGAGCGCCGCGAGGATGTTCGAGACGCGGCCCGTGCCCCGCGAGTCGAGCACGCGGAGGTTGACGAGGTGCGCGTTGGGCGCGACACCCGTGTACTCGCCGCGGGCGACTCGGCCGTTGCCGGCGGCGATGGAGGCGACGTGCGTCCCGTGGCCGTGCGGGTCGTCGGTGCGCCCCTCGCCCGTGAAGTCGCGGCTGAGGCGGACGCGCAGGCGGTTGTTGGCGTCGCGAAAGGCGACGTGGTCCGTGTCCACGCCCGAGTCGAGGACGGCGATGCCGACGCCCGAGCCGTCGAGCCCCGGCAGGTTGAGGCCGAGCGCGCCCCGCACGTCGTCGGCCCCGGTGGTGCGCGTGACGTGGCCGAAGCTGAAGGTCTCGCGGTCGGGCGAGACGAACTTCACCTCGCGGTGGCGCGAGATTTTCTCGGCGACGTGGAGCGGCAGTTCGACGACGCGCGAGCCGAGGCGGCCGAAGCGCGCCCGCTCGCGCACGTCCGCGCGGCCGAGCAGCGCGCCGAGCAGCGGGCCGGGCGC
>DATMVI010000276.1:0-4034 GCA_035563275.1 Pyrinomonadaceae bacterium | reverse complement strand
AAGGCGTCGCGACCGTCGGGGGGCGGATAATTTTAGTCCTCGACCTCGGCGAAGTGATCGACCTCGGCGAGCAGCGACCGGCGGCCGGCGCGCCCCCGGCCGCGGCGTGACTTCAGGCCACTTTGTTGAAGGTAAAGCAATCATCACGACACTTCCGGCGGGTAGCCTGAAGTCGTCGGCCAAACGGGAGACGGACATGGCAACACAGTTGAGTGACGGGGCGGGAGTCGGCGCGAGCGCCGGGCGGGCGCGGGAGCAGGCCGGGCAGGTGGCGGAGTCGGCCCGCGAGATCGCGCGCATCGCGGACGAGGTGGCGGCCGGGGCCGAGGCGCAGACGCGCTCGCTCGACTCGGCCGTCAGCCTCGCCAACGAGATGGCGGCCTCGCTCGGCGAGACGACGACGCAGGCCGAGTCCATCGCCACCTCGACGGAAGAACTCGTCTCCTCGGTCAACGAGACGGCGGCCTCCGTCGAGCAGGTCAGCGCGAACTCCGCGAGCCTCGCCGCCTCGGTCGGCGAGACGGCGGGCGCCATCGCGGAGGCGGCCCGCTCCATCGAAAGCGTCACCGCCAGCGCGCAGGAGATGGCGACCTCGGCCGAGGAGGTGACCTCCGCGATGAACGAGATCGCGGCCTCCGTCAAGAGCGTGAGCGACGACACCGAAACGCTCTCCACCTCGGTCAGCCAGACGGCCGTCAGCATGGAGGAGGTGTCGCGCTCCATCGACAGCCTCGCCGGCAGCGCCGACGACCTGACGGTCTCGGCCGAAGAGACCGCCTCGTCCATTAACGAGATGGCCGCCTCCGTCGAAGAGGTCTCGGCCATGACGGAGAACCTCGCCTCGACCGTCGAGGAGGTCTCGACCTCGATGGAGGAGATGGCGCGCTCCGTGCAGGGCGTGGCGCAGAACACCGAGCGGATCACCGAGGCGGCGACGGGCGCGGCGGCGAGCGCGGCCCAGATGGATCGCTCGCTGCGTTCGGTCGCGGCGATGACCAAGAGCGCCGAGGAGGTGGCGGGCCGCGTCTCGCGCGAGGCCGAGCAGGGCGGCGCGGCGGCGCAGAAGTCCATTCAGGGGATGGGGCGCGTCCGCGCTTCGATGGAGCAGTCGGCGGCGGTCATCCGCGAGATGGGCAAGCGCTCGAACGAGATCGGCGGCATCGTCAACACCATCAACGTCATCGCCGAGCGCACGAACATGCTCTCGCTGAACGCCTCCATCGAGGCGGCGCGCGCCGGCGAGGCGGGGCGCGGCTTCGCCGTCGTCGCCGAGGAGATACGCAACCTCGCCGACCGCTCGGCGCAGGCGACCGCCGACATCGCCGCCATCATCAAGGCTTTGCAGGACGTGGTGCAGGAGGCCGTCGCGGCGTCGAACGAGGGCGTGCGCATCGCCGACGAGAGCGGCCGCCTCGCCGAAGAAGGCTCGGAAGGGCTGCAAAGGATTCTCTCCGGCATCAACGAGACCGCGCAGATCGTCGGCCGGATCGCGCGCGCCACCGAGGAGCAGTTGGGCGCCGGCGCGCACGTCGTGACGGCCATCGACACGACCGCGGCGCAGGCCAAGCAGGCCGCGGCCGCCACGGCCGAGCAGGCCACGGCCGCGCAGCAGATCGTCAGGGCGACGGCCCACATGCGCAAGACCGCCAAGGAGGTCAGTCAGGCGATGGGCGAGCAGGGGCGCGCCGCCCGCGAGATCATCAAGGCCGCGCAGAGCACGACGGCCGTGGCGGTGCGGGTGCGCCAAGCTTCGGGGGAGCAGGCGGCGGCGGTCAAGCAGGTGGCGCAGGCGGTCGAGTCCATGCGCCGCGGCGCGGCCAGCACGTCGCGGGCGCTCGAAGAGCAGGCCACCGCGGGCGAGCAGGTCTCGAAAGAGGCGGCGCGGCTGGCGCGCATGATCGCGGGAGTCAGCAGGGCCATGGGAGAGCAGGCGACGGCCGCCACCCAAATCACCGCCGCCGCGCACGACATGCGCCAGCAGTCCGAGCAGGTTGCCAAGGCGATGGGCGAGCAGGCGCGCGCCACCCGCGACATGACGACCGCCGCCCGGAGCATCTCCAAAGAGATCGGCCTCATCACGCGCTCGAACCGCCAGCACCTGACCTCGGCCGAGCAGGTGCTCGGCACGTTGACCGACATCCGGCAGATCACCGAGCGCAACGCGCGGGGAGTCAAGGCCACGCTGGGCGGCACCGCGAATCTGATCGAGCGCGCGCAACAACTGGCCGAACTCGTAGGCGACGCGGGCGCGGAGGGGGGGGCGGCGAACGGGGCCGGCGGGCCTTCGCCCGCGGGGGCGCGGGAGAACGGGAGGCCGCGCCGCCGGAAAAAGAATCGCGCCCCCGGAGAGGCGGCCGCGGCGGGCGAGCCGGAACGGCCCGGCGGGGCGGAGTGATGAAAGACGCCGCCCCGCCCCGGCGGGCGCGCGGCCGACATGAGCGTTAACGCGACCGGAGAGTAGCAAGCTGACTTCCTCGACCAACCCAATCGGAGTCTTCACCACCGACGCGAGCCTCGTGATTCAGGTGTGGGACGCGGCCCTCGAACGTCTGACGGGCATCCCCGCGGACTCGGCGCGCGGGAAACCGCTCGTCGAGCTGATCCCCGATTTAGAGGAGCGGCGGCTGCTCGCGCGATTCAGGCGGGTGATAGACGAGGGCGTCGTGGAAGCCCTCGCGCCGGCCTTCCACCGCTACCTGATTCCGTGCCCCCCGGCCGCGCCCTCGGAACGCTTCGACCGCATGCGGCAGCGCGTGACCATCGCGCCCCTGCGCGAGGAAGGCCGGGTCGTCGGCGCGCTCGTCACGGTCGAGGACGTGACGGCGCGCATCGAGCGCGAGCGCACCCTCTCCGAACAACTCGCCGGCGCGGGCGAAGACGCGCGCGTCAGCGCCGCCCTCGCCCTCGCCGAAGACGAGTCGCTCGAACCCTCGCGCCCGCTCCTCGCCGCGCTCGGCGACGAGAGTTGGCGCGTGCGCCGCGCGGCCGTCGAGGGGCTGGCCCGCCGCGCCGCGCCCGACGCCATCGCGGCGCTCCTCGCTTCGGTGCGCGAGAACCACCACAACCTCGCCGTCCTCAACAGCGCGCTCCGGGTGCTCCTGATGAGCGACGTGGACACGCTCTCGCCGCTCGTCGAATTTTTGAACGGCGAGGACGCTGACCTGCGCATACAGGCGGCGCTCGCCCTCGGCGAACAGCGCGACGCGCGCGCCGTGCCCGCGCTCGTCGGCGCGCTCGGCGACGAGGACGCGAACGTGCGTTACCACGCCGTCGAAGCTTTGGGTAAGTTGCGCGCGGCCGAGGCCGCGGACGCGCTCGCGGGCGTGGCGGAGACGCGCGACTTCTTTCTGGCCTTCCCGGCGCTCGACGCGCTGAGGCAGATCGGGGACGCGCGCGTCGTCCCGCGCGTCCTGCCGCTGCTCGAAGACGAACTGCTGCGCGAGGCCGCCGCCGAACTGCTCGGGGAACTCGGCGACGAGGAGGCCGTGACGCCGCTGGCCCGGCTGCTGAACGCCCCGCACGCCCCGACGCGCGCGGCGGCGCGCGCCCTCGCCGCGCTGCACGACCGCTACGCCGAACTCTACGGCGAGGGCGCGTACATCGCCGACCTGAGCCGCGCCGTCATCAACCCGACGGGCGCGCAGAACCTGCTCGAAGCTTTGTGGGGGCAGCAGCCCGGCGAGCTGCGCCCGCTCGCGCTCGTCGTCGGCTGGCTGGAAGGCGCGACCGTCGAGCGCGCCTTAACGCGCCTGCTCGGCCACCGGGACGCGCGCGGCGAAGTGATCGAAGCGCTGGTGCGTCACGGCCCGCGCGTCACGGACTTGTTGACCGAACAGCTCGGGTCGGAAGACCTCGAAATACGAAAGGCGGCGGCCGTCGCGCTCGGGCGGATCGGGGACGCGCGCGCCGTCCCCGCGCTGACCGAAGCCCTCGAAGGTGACGCGGAGACGGTCATCGCGGCGGCCGACGCGCTGGCGAAGATCGGCGACGCGGGCGCCTTCGAGCCGCTGCTGGCGCGCGTCGGCGACCCGAAC
>DATMVI010000275.1:0-5141 GCA_035563275.1 Pyrinomonadaceae bacterium | reverse complement strand
GGGCTGATGCAGGTGACGCCGACGGTCGGGCGCGAGTGGGCGGCCGAGACCGGGATGCGCGAGTTCGCCGAGCGCATGCGTACCGACCCGGCCGCGGTGCTGCTCGAGCCCGAGCGCAACATTCAGGTCGGCTGCTGGTATCTGGAGAAGATCGGCAAGGACTACCGCGACACACCCGGCGCCGAGGCGCGCATCGTCGCCGCCTACAACGCCGGGCCGAGCCGCGCCGCCGAGTGGAACCGCGTCCGGCCCGGCGAGCCGCCGCTCACCGCCGAGCAGTTCATCCGCCGCATCGACATCCCCTCGACCCGCGCCTACGTCTCGAACATCCTCGAACGCTACGGGGAGCTGAAGAGGGCGGAAGGCAGATGATAAACAGTTTCGAGCCGCGGGCTGCGGGCGTCGGGTTGAAGACAAGGAAGTTTTTAACTCGAAGCCCGAAGCCCGCGGCCCGAGACTTCTTCGGGGGGCGCGTTGACCTACCGTGAGCTGCTCGCCGGGAACCCCGACTTCCGGCGGCTGTGGACGGGGCAGGTCGTCTCGGAGGTCGGCGACTGGCTGAACAACATCGCCGTGACGGCGCTCGCCATCCAGCTCGCCGGGCCCGCGAGCGTCGGGCTGGCGATCTCGGTCTACGCCGTCGCGCGCCACCTCCCTCTGTTCGTCTTCGGCCCGGTCGCGGGCGTCGTCGTTGACCGCGCCGACCGGCGGCGCGTGATGATCGCCGCCGACCTCGCGCGCGCCGTCCTCGCGCTCGGCTTCCTGCTGGCCGAGCGCCACGGCTCGCTCGCCCTCATCTACGCGGCCGGCGGCGCGCTCTTCTCCGTCTCGGCCTTCTTCAACGCCGCCAAGCGGGCCAGCGTGCCCACGCTCGCGCGCGGGGCCGAGGAGTTGCTCGCCGCCAACTCGCTCTCGGCCTCGACGACCGCGGCGACCATCGCCGTCGGCTCGGCCCTCGGCGGCGTCTTCGCCACCTCGCTCGGCCGCGACGCCGTCTTCCTCATCAACGCCGCCACCTTCCTCGCCTCGGCCGAGATGATCCGCCGGATCAGGAAGAGCCTGACCGCGGATTGGCAACTGCGGGATGCGGAGGTTGAGACGGCGGCCCACGCGCCGGACGCGGACTCTCTGGCCGAGCGTGACCCGCGACCCGCAACCCCCGCACCGCAACCGGGGCCTCCGCCATCTCCCCTCGGCCGGATGTTGGCGGACTTCCGCGGGGGGCTGCGCTACGTCGGGCGCGACCGTTTTCTGTCGGCCGTCTTCGTGGTCGCGGCGGGGTGGGGCTTGGGCAACGGCGCGGCCCGCGCGCTCTACAGCATCTTCGGCGCGCGGCTCGGCGAGCAGGCCGTGGCGGGTTGGGGCGAGGGCGCGCGGCAACTCGTCGAGCGGCCGACCGACTTCGGCATCTCGGTGCTGTTCGTGGCGATGGGCGCGGGCGGCGTGCTGGGCGCGCCCATCGCGCGGCGCTTCGCGGGCGGCGGCGTGGAGGGTTTGGGCGCGCGCATGGGCCGGTCGCTGTGCCTCGACGGCTGCGGGCTGCTCGTCTTCAGCCTGATGCCGAGCCTGTGGGGCGCGGCGCTCGTGCTCGTGGCGCGCGAGATGAACTTCGCCGTCTGGTGGACGGCGCAGCAGACGGCGCTGATGCGGCGCACCGAAGGCCACTTCGCCGGCCGCGTCTTCGCCTCCTACGAGACGCTGACGACGCTGATGATGGTCGGCGCGATGCTCGCCTCGGGCGTCGCCGCCGACCGCCTCGGCATCCGCCCGGTCGCGGCCGCCGGCGGCGGCATGATTGTCCTCTCCGGCCTGCTGTGGTTCATACTGAGACGGGGAAGACAGAAGGAAGTAGACAGTAGACAGTAGACAGTAGTCAGTAGTCAGTAGATTCTTTAGAGAGCGTTGACGCTGATACCGTGACGTTTCGGGGGCGAAAGTTTTTTCTACTGACTACTGACTACTGTCTACTGTCTACTTCCTTTTTGCCTGATTAACAAAATGAAACTTTACTGCGCGCGTTGGGTGTTACCGGTCGCCGGCGGGCCGATTGAGGGCGGCGCGGTCGCCGTCGGCGGGGCGCTCATCGCCGGCGTCGGCCCGAGGCCGGAGGTCGAGGCGAGGTTCCCCGGCGCGGCCGTCGAGGACTTCGGCGAGGCCGCCATCCTGCCCGGCTTCGTCAACTGCCACACGCACCTTGAGCTGTCGGCGATGCGCGGCTTCCTCGAAGCCGAGGAGGGCGACTTCTTCGCGTGGCTGCGGAAGCTGACCGTCGCGCGCGCCGAGCGGATGACGCCCGAAGACCTCTACGTCTCGGCGGCGTGGGGCGCGGTCGAGGCCGTGCGCGCCGGGGTGACCTGCGTCGGCGACGCGAGCGACTCGGGCTCGCCCGTGATGCGCGCGCTGCGAGACGCGGGCCTGCGCGGCGTCGTCTTCAAGGAGGCGTTCGGGCCGGACGCGCGCGCGGCGCGTGAGCGGTTCGAGCGGGCGCGCGCCGCCGTCGAAGCCCTGCGCGAGTTCGAGACGCCGCTCGTCGCGCTCGGGGTCTCGCCGCACGCGCCCTACTCGGTGAGCGGGGCGCTGCTCGCGCTGCTCGCGGAGTACGCCGCGGCCGAGCGGCTGCCGCTGATGATTCACGCCGCCGAGTCGGAGGCCGAAGAGTTGCTCATGCGCGAGGGCCGCGGCCCCTTCGCCGAAGGCTTGAAGTTTCGCGGCATCGAGTTCGAGCCGCCGCGCGCTTCGAGCGTGCGCCACCTCGACGCGACCGGCCTGCTCGCGGCGCGGCCGCTGCTCGCGCACTGCATCCGGGTTGACGACGAAGACATCGGCCTCATCCGCGAGCGCGGCGCGCGCGTGGCCCACTGCCCGAAGTCGAACGCCAAGCTCGGGCACGGGCGCGCGCCGCTGGCCGCGCTGCTCGCGGCGGGCGTCGGCGTCGGGCTGGGGAGCGATTCGGTGGCGAGCAACAACACCTGCGACCTGCTCGAAGAGGCGCGCTTCGCCGTGCTCGGCGCGCGCGCGGCCGGCGACGAGCTGGACGGCCGCATGCCGGGCGCGGGCGACGCGCTGCGGCTGGCGACGCTCGGCGGGGCCGAGGCGCTCGGCCTCGAACGAAGCGCGGGCGCGCTGGCCGAAGGGCTGCAAGCCGACCTCGTCGCCGTCGGCCTCGACGGCGCGCACCAGCGACCCGCCTACGACCCGGCCGCCGCGCTCGTCTTCGCCTCCTCGGGCCGCGACGTGCTAATGACGATGGTCGCCGGCCGCGAACTCTTCCGCGACGGCCGCCTCACGACGCTCGACGAGCGCGACCTGCGAATCAGGCTCGACGACCTCGCGCGGCGGTTGGCAACCCGTTGACGCCGCATCGCGGATGACATAGAACTCTCGCCGCATCGGGCCTCGACGACGCCTCGCCGGAGGAGCATGATGATGAGAAACCGTTTCCGCTTCCCCGCCTTCGTGTCGCTAGACTTGAGCCGTATGTTTACCGCCCGGGTCTCCGGCAAGGGTTTTGATCGTCCGTGCCCCGCGTCGCTGTGTCTCTGAGGCTAATCCTTCGCCGGTGGCGGCCGGCGCGGACTTACTCTAAACTGTCGGCATCCTACTTCAGTCCGGCGGCGGGGGTTAATGAACGTACTGGTTTTGAACTGCGGGAGCGCGACCGTCAAGTTCCAGCTCATCGCGACCGACCTCGACCGCATCGCGCAGGACACCGACGAGCGGCTCGCCCGCGGGCAGGTCGAGCGCATCGGCGGCGAGGCCATCATCACCTTCGAGGCCGCCGCCCGCGAGCCGCGCCGCACCACCGCGCCCGTGCGCGACACGCGCGCCGCCGTCGAGACCATCCTGCGCTGGGTGACCTCGGCCGACTCCGGCATCGGGCAGGTCAGGAGCGTCGCCGACGTTCACGCCGTCGGCCACCGCGTCGTCCACGGCGGCGAGCGCTTCACGCACTCGGTCGTCATCGACGACGAAGTCCTGCGCGGCATAGAGGACTGCATCGAGCTGGCCCCGCTGCACAACCCGGCCAACGTGCGCGGCATCGAGGCGGCGGGCGGCGTCTTCGGCCCGGGGCTGCCGCAGGTCGCCGTCTTCGACACGGCCTTCCACCAGACTCTGCCCGACTACGCGTACCTCTACGCGCTGCCCTATCAGTGGTACAGGCGACACCGCGTCCGCCGCTACGGCTTTCACGGCACCTCTCACCGCTACGTCGCCTACCGCTACCGCAAGCTGCGCGGGGTCGCCCGCGACCAGACCAACGTGCTCACGCTCCACCTCGGCAACGGCTGCTCGGCGGCGGCCATCCGCGGCGGCGACTCGGTGGACACTTCGATGGGGATGACGCCGCTCGAAGGCTTGGTGATGGGGACGCGCTCGGGCGACATCGACCCGGCCATCGTGGATTTCATCGCGGCCAAAGAGGGCTTCACGGCGCAGGAGGTGGACACGATCCTCAACAAGCAGTCGGGGCTGCTGGGCATCTCGGGGCTGACGAACGACATGCGCGAGCTGCTCGACGAGGCGCGCGAGAACAACGACCGGCGCGCGCGCCTCGCCGTCGAGATGTTCTGCTACCGCGTGCGGAAGTACGTGGGGGCCTATCTGGCGGCGATGGGCGGGGCCGACGCGCTGGTCTTCACGGGCGGCATCGGCGAGAACTCGGCCGAGGTGCGCGCGCGCGTCTGCGAGGGTTTGGGCTGGATGGGCGTCGGACTCGACGACGCGCGCAACGTCGAGCACACGGGCCGCCGCGAAGGTCTCATCAGCGCCGCCGACTCGCGCCTCGCCGTCTACGTCATCCCCACCGACGAAGAACTGCTCATCGCGCGCGACACTTTGCGCTGCGTCCGCGGCGTGCCGCAAAGGTACTGAAAGCCGTCAACCGTAAATCGTCAGAACAGTCGAGCGCCGCCCAGCTTGAACCATTCAGGCTGCGGCGGCGCTCAACACGTCTTTTAGATTTACGATTGACGATTGACGGCTTTTGTTTCTAGTAAGCCTCGACCTCGACGATGCGGCTGTAGTTGGCGAGCGCCTTCTTGACCGAGACCCTGATCTTCGTCGTCGTCAGGGCCGGGAAGCTGATCCTGCGCCACACCTTGTTGTTGCCGACGACCTGCCCGCCGGGGACGAGCGCCCAC
>DATMVI010000274.1:0-2374 GCA_035563275.1 Pyrinomonadaceae bacterium | reverse complement strand
GAACGCGGGCGCGCCCGTCAACGCCGCGCGGCTCGCGGGCCGCGGCGACGCCGCCGAGCGCACCATCGAGATACAGGTCTTCGACGGCCGCGCCGAGGTTCACCGCGACGGGCAGAAGCTGGGGACGACGCCCTACCCGCTCAAGGCCCGCGTCGGCGAGCGCGTCCGCCTGACGCTCAGGCGCGACGGCTTCAGGGACGAGCCCGTCGACTTCACCGTCACCGAGAAGAAGTCTTACACCTTCACGATGACGAAGTGAGCCGGGCATTTTGGAATTCCCGATTTCTGAGTTGCGGTCGGCGGTTATCGGTGAAGACAAAAGACTGACGGCTGACGACGAATCTGAAATCGCTTTCATACCGGAAGGGATCGGCATGGTGAAACGAACAAGGACGGTCGAGGCGGCGGGCGACGTGCCTCAGCTCGAAATAGTCGCCAGCGTCCGCACCGACAAGGGCTGCGTCCGCGAGATCAACGAGGACTCGGGCCGCTTCGTCCGCCCGAGCGACCCGGCGCTGCTCTCGCGCAAGGGCGCGCTGATGATCGTCGCCGACGGCATGGGCGGCCACTCGGCGGGCGAGGTCGCCAGCCAGATGGCCGTCGAGCAGGTCAGCCGCCTCTACTACGAGGCCGCGGGCGACGACGCGCCGGCCGCGCTCGTCGCCGCCGTCGCCGAGGCCAACCGCCGCATCCACGCCGCCTCGCAGGCCGACGAGAACAAGCGCGGCATGGGCACGACCTGCACGGCGCTGGCGCTGCGCGGGGGCGCGGCCTTCGCCGCGCACGTCGGCGACAGCCGCCTCTACATGCTGCGCGGCGGCGAGGCCTACCAACTCTCGGAGGATCACTCGCACGTCATGGAGCTGGTGCGCCACGGCCTCATCACGAAGGAGGAGGCGCGCACGCACGAGGACAAGAACGTCATCCTGCGCGCTCTGGGCACGACGCCCGAGGTCGAGGTCGCCTCGGTCGCGCCCGTCGAGGTGCGGGCCGGCGACTTCTTCCTGCTCAGCTCCGACGGCCTGCACGACCTCGTCCTCGACGAGGAGATCGGCCGCGCGGTGGCCGGCGCCGGGGACGTGCACGCGGCGTGCGAACAGTTGATCGCGCTCGCCAAAGAGCGCGGCGGGCACGACAACATCACGGTGGGATTAATCGGGGTCGTCGCGGCCGGCGGGGCCGCGGCGGGGGAAAGACCGCGCACGACGCGCGAGGTGGAGGCAGTCAGATGATCGGACAAATCGTCGGGAACTTTAAGATCGAGCAGAAGCTCGGCGAGGGCGGGATGGGCGCGGTCTACCGCGGCGTGGACATGATGATCGACCGCGACGTGGCGATCAAGTTCCTGCGCCCCGAGCTTTCGAGTCAGGAGGCCGTCGTCGAGCGCTTCCGCTCCGAGGCCAAGACGCTCGCCAAGCTCAACCACCCGAACATCGCCACGCTCTACACCTTCATGCGCGCCGGCGACAGCTACGTGATGGTGCTGGAGTTCGTCCGCGGCCTCACGCTCGACCACGTCATCCAGCAGCGCGGCGCGCTCCCCGTCGAGCAGGCCGTGCCCCTCTTCTGTCAGGTGCTCGACGGCATCCAGCACGCCCACGAGTACGGCATCATCCACCGCGACATCAAGCCGGCGAACATGATGCTCACCGAGCGCGGCAACCTCAAGGTGCTCGACTTCGGCATCGCGCGCATCCTCGGCACGGCCCGCATGACCCGGCAGGGCAACGTCATCGGCACCATCGAGTACATGTCGCCCGAGCAGGTCAAGGGGCTTGAGACCGACGCGCGCTCCGACATCTACTCTCTGGGCATGCTGCTCTACGAGATGCTGACGGGCCGCATCCCCTTCGACATCACGAACGAGTTCGAGCTGATGAAGGCGCAGATCGAGCAGATGCCGGTCGCGCCGCGCCAGATCAACCCGTCCATCCCGGAAGTCGTGGAGCAGGCCATCGGCCGCGCCATCGCCAAAGACCCCGCGCACCGCTTCCAGTCGGCGGGCGAGTTCCGCGCCTTCCTCCTGAGCGCCGGCTTCGCCGCCACGGGGCGGCTCGACCCCGTCGCGTACGGCGACGCCTCGCCCTACGCGACGCGGCCCATCAGCCACCCGTCGCTCGGCAACCCCAGCGCGCCGACGCCGAGCAACCCGCCGCTCGGCTACGCGACCGTGCCCTCGCAGCCGGGCCTCTCCCAGCAGCCGGGCGCGACGCCCTCGCAGCCCGGCGCCCCTTCGCAGCCGGGGCTGCAATCGGCCCCGACGCTTCTGACGGATCAGGCGGCCGACCCGCTGGCGCAGACCATCGTGGACGGGCCCGCGCCCGCCCTCTCGCAACCGCCCGCGGAGTCAGGGCCGAAGGAGACGCGGCTCGGC
>DATMVI010000273.1:0-2635 GCA_035563275.1 Pyrinomonadaceae bacterium | reverse complement strand
GAGGTAGGCGTCGCCGTTGGCGTCGTCGCCGGGGCGCGGCCGGCTCCACACGCCGAGGCGGCGCGACCCCTCGCGGGCGGCGTCGGCGGCCGGCCCGCGCGCGGCCCACTTGCGGCCCAAGAGCGCCGTGCCGTGCGTCGTGCGGCGCGGGTTCGAGAGGCGGCGGGTCGTGCCCTTGACGGCCGAGTAGGCGTCGAACTCGTCGAGCAGCCGCCGCATCGCGCCGAAGCCGGTGCCGAGGCTGCCGCCCGAGGAGACGCCGTCGCGGAAGGCGCGTTCGAGGTCGAGGATGCCCGGCCCCTTGTCGCAGTAGAAGAGTTCGAGGCCCGCCGCGGCGCCCGGCGCCGTCGTCCAGTGGAGGCAGCCGCCGCCCGTCGCGTAGCGCGCCGCGTTCGTCCCGATCTCCTGCACGACGATGTCGAGTTCGGCCAGCGCGTCCTCGGTGAACCCGAGCGCGGACGCGTAGCGGTGGACGGCGCGGCGCGCCGCCCCCACCTGCGCCTCGTCCTTGATGGCCTGCGAGTGAAATTCACGCATACAAAATCAGGGCGCCGGGTGCCGGGTTTAAGAACCTGTCCTCCACCGGCGCCCGCCGCCCGACACCCGGCACCCGCTTTTCAGAGCCAGCGCACGACCGTCACGCGCGTGCCGCGGCCGACCTCCGACTCGATGCGGAAGTCGTCCACGAGGCGCTTGGAGCCGGGCAGCCCTTTGCCGAGTCCGCGCCCCGTCGAGAAGCCGTCGCGCATGGCGGCGGCGATGTCCGGGATGCCGGGGCCTTCGTCCTCGAAGATGAGCCGGAGGCCGTGCCGCCCGGCGGGGCCGGCGAACGGGCCGGCGATCATGCGGCCGCGCTTGGCGTACTTGACGACGTTGCGCGCCAGCTCCGAGCAGACGGTGGCGAGCCGCGTTTGGTCGATGATGCGGAAGCCCAGCTCGGCCGCCATCCGCCGCACCTCGCCGCGCGCCACCGCGATGTCCTGCTCGCCCTCAAGGGCGATTGATCTGCTCGGCAAGCGCGCCCCACTCCCTGTCGCCCCACGGCTCGTCCTCGCCCTCGTCGATGCCGAACTCGCTGCGCAGCAGCCGGATGCCCTCGTCCACGTTCAGGACGGTGTCCACCCCGCGCAGCTCCAGCCCGAGTTCGACGAGCGTGATGGCGACGGCCGGCTGCATCCCGACGACGACCGTGCGCGCGTCCATGATGCGGGCCATCGCCGCGATGTCCGAGAGCACGCGCCCGATGAAGGAGTCCACCATTTCGAGGAGCGAGATGTCGATGAGTACGCCGCGCGCGCCCGTCCGCTCCAGCTCCGTCAGGATGCGCTCCTGAAGGTGGATCACCGTCTGGTCGTCCATGTCCACCTGAATCGGCACGATCAGCACGCGGCCGACCTTCAGGATGGGGATGCGTTGCGTTCCTTCCATGGCAATCCTCTAAAAGCCGTCGGCCGCTTTACAGCCTCACGACTTTTCGCTCTTGTCCTTCTCCCCGCCGGCGGCGGCCTGCTCGGCCTGCTTGAGCGTCTGCTGGAGGCCGTCGCCGTTGCCGTTCTGCATGCGGGCGAGCGCCTTCGTCGGGACGACGGTGCGGCCGCTCATCTCCAGCGCCAGCTTGATGCCGTCCGACATCTGCGCGCGGGTGGTGATCTGCGTGAGGTCTATGCCGAGCTGCACCATCGTCTGCGCGATGGCCGGGCTGACGCCCGTCAGGATGCAGCGCGCGCCCATCAGCCGCGCCGCCGTCACCGTCTTGATGAGGTGGTTGGCGACGAGCGTGTCCATCGTGCGGACGCCCGTGATGTCGAGGATGGCGATGGTCGAGCCGGTCTCGACGATCTTTTGCAGCAGCGCCTCCATCATCATCTGCGCGCGGCGCGAGTCGAGCGTGCCGATGATCGGCAGCGTCAGGATTTTGTCCCAGACCTTGATGACCGGCGTCGAGAGCTCCAGCATGTCGGCCCGCTGCTGGCGGATGATCTCCTCGCGCGAGCGGATGAAGGTCTCGACCATGACGAGGCCCGACTTATCTAAGAGCCGCGTGAAGTAGTTCGCCTCGCGGATGAGCAGGGAGGCGTCGTTCTCCAGCTCCTCGGCCAAAAGCGGGATGACGACGTTGCGGAGCGCGAGCACGTAGGTCGCGTTCTCCATCGGCGTGTAGCCCTTGACGGCGCGGTTGTGGGCCAGCTCGTTGAGGTAGACGCGGAGGTCGTCGAAGGCCGAGTCCTCGAAGTCGGCCCCGCCCGAGTCGTTGATGGCCTGCGAGAGCATCTCGATGACCTGGAGCGACTGCTGGCGCAAGTCCTTCTTCGGGATCAGCTCGTCGCGGAACTCGTCGGCCTCCAGCCGCTCCTTGATCCAGAGGTTGAGAATCTCGTCGCGGCGCGTCGTCAGGAGTCTGACGATGCGCCGCTCGTCCGGTGGGGTGGAAGCGTTCGGTTCCGCCATCTTCGGTCCTCGGCAGGCGCGCCCGGCCGTGTCGGCGCGCAGGTCTCACAAATCCCCCCGCGGGGGAGGTCTCAAACGTCAGGAATCGCTTGGACGGGGGCGTGTTTAGACGACGCGCTTATCTTAGCATCGCGGCGGGGAAAAGCAACCGCGCGCCGCCGCGCCGGGGTGGCGCGGCGGCGCGGCG
>DATMVI010000272.1:0-12516 GCA_035563275.1 Pyrinomonadaceae bacterium | reverse complement strand
CACTTCGAGGCCGCCGACGGCCGCCAGCGTCTCGCGGCGGCGCGCCTCGTCGCCCGCGAACAGCGCCCACTCGGCGCGCAGGTAGCTGTCGTATTCGGCCGTCATCCGCCGAGGTGCCACGCGAGGGCGGCCCGCCACTCGTCGAAGTCGCAGCCGGGGTCTTTGCCGTCGGCGGCGCGCCCCCTGAGCCTCGGGTCGGCGAGGCGGTAGTCGCCGCGCGCGGCGTCGGCGAAGAACTTCGGGTCGAGGGCGGGCGGGTAGAGGTTGCCGGGCGGGTACTTCGAGGGGTCGGCCCCGGCGAGGATGTTGCCGGCGAAGCGCCAGCGGCGGCAGAACTGTTCGAGCGCGGCCGTGCCCATCGCGCCGCCGCTCCCGAAGAGGCCGTAGTTGTTGTGGCGCAGCACGTTGTTCGTGAAGGCGAACGCCTCGTTCTCCTCGCCCTCGCCGGCCGACTCGAAGGCGACCACGGTCTTGCCGTGCAGCACCGTGTTGTGATCGACGGTGAGCGCGACGGCCCCGCGCAGCAGTTGGAGGAAGATGCCCTCGACGCCCACGAAGAGGTTGTTGCGGACGGCGACGCGCCGCAGGCCCGAGCCGGGCACGTCGTCGCGGGCGCGGATGTTGAGGGCTTGGGCGACGTTGCGGACGAGGTTGTTCTGGAAGGTCACGTCCTCGACCTGCGCCCACGCGCCCGAGTCGTTACCCACCGTCAGCACGACGGCGAAGCCCGACTGCGCGTGCGCCCAGTTGTTCTCGAAGACGTTGGCTTCGACGAGGACGCGGCGCGCGCTCTTCAGCTCGAAGAGGTTCTTGACCTGCCACGCCTCGCCGGCGTAGGCCGGGTCGCCCTGCTTCCAGCTGAGCGGCTTCGAGACGAGGTTGCGGCGCACGGTGATGTCGGAGGGGACGAGGCCGCGGGCCGCCGAGACGGCCCCGCCGAAGAGGATGTTCTCGCCCGCGCCTTCGAGGTAGTTGTTCTCGATGAGAAACGGGCCGGGGCCGTTCCAGCCCGCGACGGCCTGCGAGTCCTGACCCGCGACCTTCGCGCCGGAGACGTGCGAGTTGATGATTTCGGTGTGGGCGCTGTTGAGGGCGACGCCGCGCTTGAGCGGGGCGCGCGCGTCGAAGGCGCGCACGAGGCAGCGGTCGATGCGGAAGTGGCGCGGGGCCTTCTCGGCCGAGTCCTGCGGCCCCTCGGTGTCGCCGTCGCCGAGTTGCACGAGGTCGTAGGTGAGACGGCCCGCGGCCTGCGTGATCTCCAGACCGAGCAGGCGCCAGTGGTGCGAGCCGGGGGGGGCGAGGATGGCGGGGCCCGAGTTCGGCGTCGCGACGCGGGCCATGCGCGCGGCGTCCGAAGGGCTGACGCGGCGGCCTTCGGGCAACTCGGCGAGGCGCGACGAGCGGACGGTGACGAAGGACGCGCCGGCTTTGACGGGCAGCGTGAAGTTGCCGACGAAGGTCGCGCCGGCTTCGAGGACGACTTCGTCGCCGGGGGCGGCCGCGTCGAGCGCGCGCTGCAAGTCGTCGCCCGCCCTCACCGTGATGGCCTTCGCGGCGCGCGGCGGCCTCGCCGCCTGACGCTGCGCCAGCGCGCACGTCAAGTACGCCAGCGGCAGCCCCGCGAAGACCGCCGCCGCAGCCAACACCTTCCTGCGCCCGAACCACTTCATAAGTCGAATCTAACAGAAGGAGTAGACAGTAGTCAGTAGTCAGTAGTCAGTAGTCAGTAGTGCTCCGCGTGAAGTCTGCTGACGCTGAAACGCGAACGACTTGATAGCGGCTGTCTTTCTACTGACTACTGACTACTGTCTACTGACTACTGTCTACTGTCTACTTCCCTCCCCCTCCGCTCGTAAATCCTGAAGCCGTCGTTGCGGTAGACCTCGCGGTAGTCGTCGGCGAGCAGGGTCGTGATGTGTCGCTTGAGGTCGGGCTGGCGGTCGAGGCTCTGGGCGTACGACTGCTCGTAGTCGGAGGTGATGACGATGAAGCGGGGCCGGCGGCCGCTCGACTGGCCGAGGCGGATGTCGTCGGTCAGCCCGTCGGCGAAGTCCAGCCCGAAGCCGAGAGACGAGCTGCCCGTGACCTCGACCGCCCCGCCGGAGTTCTCTTTGAGGAAGGCGACGGCCGGCTCGTAGAGTCTCTGGCGAGTCCGCTGCCTGACGCGCAGGAGCATCCCGCCGACCTCCAGCGCGAGGAAGGCCGCGAGGCACGCGACGAGGGCCGGGCGCCACGCGGGCCGCCCGCGCCACACGTCGCGCAGCATCAGGGCGAGCAGCGCCACGTAGACGGGGACGAGGTGCACGAGGTAGGGCGTCTCCTTCTGCCCGTCGATGAGCGCGAGGATGATGAAGTAGACCGCGCCGACGAGCAGCAGCGCGCGCAGGTTCCTGTCGGTGCGCACGCGGCGCGAGACGAGGGCCCACGCGACGGCCGCCGCGTAAGGCACGAGCAGCAGGGCCTTCAGGTAGATCGGCCCCGAGTGGCCCGCCGAGTTCGCCATCAGGCCGAAGGCGTGCGGGTAGCGCTTGACGAACTCGTTGGCGAAGCCGACCCACGGCGCCTTCAGGCCGGCGAGCCGGCCGCCGTCGCGCGAGTTCATCGCGAACTGCTCGACGAAGGCCGCCGGGTCTTCGAGGATGTAGAGGCCCCACGCGGCCGCGCCGCAGAGGTAGGGCAGCGCGGCGAGGCCGACGTGCGCGGGGCGCAGGCGGCGGCGGTCGAAGTAGAGCGTGAGCAGCACGAGGGCGGCGAGGTGCAGGATGCCGTTCGGGTGCGTCATCCCGCTCGCCACGACGAGGGCGTGGCCGGCGAGCACGGCCGCGCCGAGGTGGCGCTCGCGCAGCGCGAGGTACGCGGCGAGCCCCGCGAAGCCGAGCGCCGCGCACATCATGTCCATCCGCCCCAGCGAGCCGACCGCGACGAAGGTGTAATCCACGGCGAGCAGCCCCGCCGTCAAAAGCCCCGCCGCGCGGTCGCCCGAGAGACGCCTGACGATCACGAACCACGCCGCGAGCGCCACGAGGCCCCACACCACCGAGACCGAACGCAGTTGCACGATCCCGAAGCCGAAGAGCTTGTACCAGCCCGCCTGCCAGACGAGGTGGAGGGGCAGCACCCAGTAGGTGTGCTCGCGGATGCCGCGGAGCGCCGAGCCTTCCGTCTCCAGCACGGTCGTCCCCATGTGCCCCTTCGTCGCGAGGTTGAAGGCCGGGTTGGCGAAGAAGCCCTCGTCTATCTCCGGCATCTTCGTCGCGGCGCTCGCGAAGGCCAGCGCGAGGTAGAGCGCGACGGCCGCGCACACCGCCGCGACACGAAACCTCCGATCAGCGATGATGCGTTCGAGTCTCTCTCTCATCCTTCTCCCGTCACCTCGCCCAGCATGGTCTCGAAGGCGGCGGCGACCGCGGGGGCCGCGAGCGCGCGGCGCACGCCGGCGTCGCCCCACGGCGCGGCCTCGCCTTTACGCGCCCTGAGGAAGCCGACGAAGCTCTTCAACTCGGCGGCGACCGCGCCGTCGTCCGAGGGGTCTGCGACCCAGCCGCCGAGTCGCCGGACGAGCGAGGCGGCCGCGCCCCGCGGGCTGACGGCGAGGACGGGGCGCGCGGCCCCGACGTAGTCGATGAGCTTCGACGGCAGGAAGACGCTGACCTCGGCCGGCGCGTCGGCCACGAGCAGGCCGTCGGCCGAGGTCATCAGCCGCAGGCTTTCGAGGTACCTGACCGGCTCGCGCGAGACGACCAAACCCTCGGGCAGAAGGCCCAGCCCGGCCGCTTCGAGCTGCCCCTCGCCCTTCGACCCGATCAGCTCGAAGCGCACGCCGGCCAGAGCCCCCGGCTCGGAGTCGAGCAGGCGGCGCAGGCCGCGGAAGAGCGGCGCGGGCGTGCGCCGCCCGTAGAAGTCGCCGAGGTAGCGGATGACGATTGAGCGCGCGTCCCCGCCGTCGCGCGCGCCCCCGCCGCCGAAGGCTTCCGGCTCGTAGGCGTGCGGCAGCACGCGCGCCTTAGACCTGAACTCGGGCGGGTGCTCGGCCATCACCAGCTCGACCGTCTCGGCCGAGGTGAAGACGAGGAGGTCGGCCGCGCGCACGACGCGGGCTTCGAGCCGCCGGTTGAGCCGGCGGGTCAGCGGGTCGTAGCCGAGGAAGTGGTTGTCGGCCCACGGGTCGCTGAAGTGGGCCACCCACGGCACGCCGAGGCGGCGCTTGAGCGCGAGGCCGACCAAGTGGTCGCTCATCGGCGAGCCGAAGGTGGCGAGCACGCCCGGCGCGTACCGGGCCGCGCGCGCGAAGCGCTCGTAGGCGGCCAGCACCGCCGGCCGCCACGCGCGGTAGGGGTCGGGCAGCTTGTTGATGAGCGGCAGGTCGAAGCGGTAGCCGACGCGGCCCAGAAGGCTCCCGAGCGCGGAGCGCGCGAAGGGGACGCGCAGGCAATGTTCGAGCGGGGCCTCGGCCGCGGCGACGAGGGACGCGTCGCTGCGATCCTTCTCGGCGTAGTCGGCGCAGACGAGGGCGGTGCTGAGCGGCAGGTGCCTCAGCAGCCGCGCCACCTGCACGGCCCGCGGCGAGGCCATCGGCGGGTAAGAAAAGGAGACGGCCAGCAGGCGGCGCGGCGCGGCGGCGGCGCGGCGCGCGCGGTTCGGCTTCGCGTCTTCGGGGTGCGGCATCCGGCCTCGCGCCTCCGTCACCTCAGCCGGCCGCCGCCGGGGCGACGGGCGGCAGGACGTGGCGGCCGCCGCAGATGGCCGAGTACTTGTGGTAGGTCTGCGCCGCCTGTATCAGATAGCCGTAGTCGCGCAGGCCGGCGCGGTAGACCCATGTGGCGAGACTCAGGCGGTGGCGCTTGAGCAGTTCGTCGGGGAAGTCCGAGGCCTTCAGCATCACGGCGGCCTGCCCGAGCAGTTGGCGCTTGCGTGCCGCCAGCCGCGCCGCGAAGTCCCACTGCGTGCCGAGGTCGGGCGGGATCGGCAGGGGGCACGGCTCGTGCCCGGCGTAAGACTGCCACGGCACGCTCCTGACGACCGCGGGGAAGTGTTCGAGCCATTTCATGTAGAACTTGTGGCGCAGGCACAGCCCGACCGGCGCGCGGACGACCGAAGCGATGAAGTCGCCGTCGTAGAACGGCAGGTGAAACTCCAGCCGGTGCAGGTCTATGTCCTCGAAGTGGCGCGCGAGGTGGCGGCGCTGGTCGTTGTGCATGAGGAAGAGGTAGAGGGCGCGGCCCCCGTCCGCGCACCGCAGGTCTTCAAGCTCCTCGCGCACGCCCGCGCGCAGCACGCCGTCGAGCGCCCCGGAGACGGACGGGTGGAGAATCCGGCGCGGGACGGCGGCTTGGTGGATGTTGAGGAACTCTTCGACGGCCTCGCCCGCCCTGCCCTCGCGCAGCAGCGCGACGACCGGCTCGTAGACGTAGACGTGGCCGAGGCCGACGCTGCCGCCGTCGCCCGACCAGACGATGCGGCCGCGCGGCCCGCGCCCGCCTTCGAGCGGCGAGGCCGCGTAGGCGTCGGCCATCATCTGCGACCAGTGCGGGTCGTCCGGCCCCATCGGCACTTCCTCGTGCGCGGCCCCGACCTCGCGCGCGAACATCGCCCCGAAGATTTGATCCTGCGTGCCGGCCGGCGCGAAGTTGAAGGTGTGGAGCCGCACGCCGCGTTCGAAGAGCGCGGCCACGATGGCGCGCGAGTCGAGGCCGCCGCTGAGGAAGGCGACGGCCTCCCGGTCGCCGCGCAGGCGGCGCGCGACGGCCCGCGTGAAAGACTCGTAAGCGGCGCGCGTCAGCTCGGCCTCGGCCTGCCCGGAGGGCGCGATCTCGTCCCAGCGCCAGTAGCGGCGGGCCGACACCGCGTCGGCGTCGACGCTCAGAACCTCGCCGGCCCGGAGCAGCGAGACGCCCGCGTAAGGCGTGCGCGTGCCGAGCGGCAGGCCGATGCTCGCCATCTCGGTCACGCCCCGCAAGTCCATCTCCTTCGGCACGAGCGGCAGCGCTTCGAGGATGCGCAGGGCCGAGGCGAAGACGGCGAACTCCTCGTTGACCCAGTAGTAGAGCGGGCGCAGGGAGAGCTTGTCGGCGACGAGACTCAGGCGGCGCGCTCCGGGGTCGTAGTGCGCGGCGCAGAAAGTGCCGTCGGCCGCGCGCAGCGCGTCCCAGTCCCCCGCGGCCCACGCCTCGTGCAGCCGCGCGAGGTCTTCGGTGCGCGTGCGCCGGGGGTCGTCTCCTTCGCCCGAAGACAGAAGCGGCTCGCCGGCGAGGAGCGAGACGCGCCCCCGCTCGTCCTCGCGCGAGGCCGGCTCGCCGTAGGCCCCCACGTCGACCTTCAAAAGACAGCTCGCCGCGTCGCGGAACTCCTCAACCGCGTCCGAGGGGTGGCGCGTGATGGCGCGCCGCAGGTCGGCGCACGCCCCCTCGGGGACGGGCCGCCCTGCGCGCCGGCTGAGGATGCCTGCCAGAATCGTCATGTCAGAACTCGGCGCGGCGGCCCGCGCGGGCCGCGCCCTTCAAGCCCCCCTTCGGTTCAGGCCACCGACTCGCCCCGCCGCGTGAGCAGCGGGAGCAGACCCTTCACGTCTTGCAGCGCCGCGCGCCCCTTCGGCAGCGCGACGAAGATGAGCAGCGCGACGGCGGCCGCCAGCGCCCCGCAGACCGCGAGGCCGACGACGCCGTGCTCGACCCCCGCCAGCCGGCGGAACAGGTAGACCGCGCCCAGCACGCCCGCGGCCGCGCACGCGGAGGGCGCGATGGCTTTGTAGATGTCGCCGGCGCTGACCGGCCCCCTGCGCCCCACGTACCAGAAGAGCAGCGGCTTGTGGACGAGGACGCCGAAGGCCGAGTAGCTGGCCGCGACGCCGACGGCCCCCCACGGCAGGCCGACGGCGAACGAGAGGATCATGACGGCGGCGTGCGCGAAGCCCCACCGCAGCATGTCGCGCGTGCGCCCCTGCGAGATGAGCAGCCAGCCCATCGTGTTCGCCACCGGCTCGAAGAGCCCGGCGACGCCGAGCAGCGCGAAGATGGTGGCCGTCTCGCCCCACTGCGGCCCGAGGACGAGGCGCACGAGCCAGTCCGACGTGGCGATCATCAGCGCCACGCCCGGCATCGTCAGCATCGCCACCTTTTCCAGTATGCGCAGGTAGGCCGCCCGGTAGCGCTCGGGCGCGTCGGACAGGCGGCTCAGCGTCGGCAGGGCCACGCCGTCGAGCGGCACGGTCGTCTGGTCGAGCGGGAGCAGCAGCAGTTGGTAGGCGCGCGCGTAGAGGCCGAGCTGCGCCGCGCCCCAGACGCGGCCGATGAGCAGGTTGTCGAGGTTGCGCGCGAAGTAGTTGAGCACGCCGTAGCCGGTGATGTCGCCGCCGGAGGCGAGCATCGGGCGCACGCCCGCGTGGCGCACGGGCGGCCCCGGCCGCCAGCCGCACGCCGCCCACACCCCGGCCACGTAGAGCGTGCCGAAGACGAGCTGGTTCGCCACGAGCGCCCAGTAGCCCGCGCCGGCCCGCGCGGCGAAGACGGCCACGGCGATGCCCGAGAGCATCGCGCCGATCTCGATTGCGGCCAGCGCCTTGAAGCGCATCTGCCGCTTGAGCAGGGCCTCGTGCTGGACGCCGAGGCCGCTGACGGTGAAGCCGGCGGCGAAGGCCAGAGTGATCCAGACGAGCTGCGGCCGCCCGTAGAACCACGCCACGGCGGGCGCGAGCGCGGCCGTCGCGCAGGTGAGCGCGACGCTCACCGAGACGTTGACCCAGAAGAGCGTGCTGACCTGCTCGGCGTTGATCTCGGCGCGCTGGATGGTCGCCACCGACAGGCCCATGTGCTTGAAGAAGGCCACGAAGCCGGTCACGACGAGCACCATCCCGACGAGGCCGTAGTCCTCGGGCGTGAGCAGGCGCGCTAGCACCACGGTCGAACCCATCGTGATGAGGAAGCGCAGCGCCTGCGCGCCGACCATGACGGCCCCGCCGCGCGCGGCCCTCGCCCCGAGGTCGGCCTTCAGGTGGTCGGTGCGGAAGTGCTGTTCGGGTGTGGGGCGCAATGGCTTCGAGCGGGCGGAGAGAAGTTTTAAAAGGAATCCCCTGCGGTCGTCTGTGCGGCGGGCGGCCACGCACGCGGCCCGCGCCCTCCAATATAGCCTTTCGCCTCGGCCCGCCACAAGCGGCTTTTCCGCGCTACGCGCCGGCGCGGTAGCGCGGCAGAACTTTCCCCATCCCCCAGTGGAACGTCAGCGCGCTCAGGCCGAGGTCTTGGCTGTAGCGCTCGGAGACGAGGGGCCGCTCGGCCTTGCTCATCCCGAAGCGGCGCGCGACCGCGTCGAGCTTCCAGTTCGCCCGCAGGTTGAGCTGATAAAGAGCCCGCATCAGCGCGAACCGGCGCTCCTCGAAGCGGCCGCGGAAGAGGGGGACTGACGCGGCGAACTCGCGCAGGTCGGCGTAGGAGTCGGGGGTGAGGAAGCGGTCGAGCCGTTCGGTGTTCCAGAGCGGCTGCGTGACGGCCATCTTGTGCCGGCCGAAGAGGTGGCGGGCGACGCCGCGCTCTTCGAGCAGGCGGCGCGGGATGGGGCGGTCGTAGTCGCCGCCGATTGACCAGCGCGCCATCTCGGCCGAGTTCGAGACGGCGTTGATCGAGGGGTGGTTGATGTAGCCGACGGCCGGGAGCGGCAGGTGGGTGAAGCCGGCGCGCAGGCGGAACTCGCCGAAGGAGCTGCCGCCGGGGTAGAGCATCCGCAGCTCGCGGTTGACGCCGCGCGGGTTGCGGCCCCAGACGGCGTCGCCGAGGTAGCCGGTGAAGAAGAGCTTGCCCGCGAGGACGGGCCCGAGCGGCGCGAAGACGACCTCCTCGCCGCCCGCGCCGCAGGCGAGGAACTCGGCCTCGGGGAAGCCGGGGAGCTTCAGGTAGTCCTCGCGGTCGAACTCCGTGACGCTGAGGCCGAGCAGGTCGGCGATCTCGCGCCCGCTGTCGTCCTCGCTCTCGTAGCCGGGCCGGGCCTTGCCGAAGGTGACGGCCTCGCGGCAGCCGACCTCCCGCGCGAAGAGCGCGCAGGCCGGCGAGTCGTAGCCGGACGAGATGGTCGCCAGCGGCTCGAAGCCCCGGCGGCGCCCCGGCGCGTTGAGGTTGGCGTGCAGGCCCCGCGTCGTCTCGCCGAGGAAGTCGACGTAATCGTCGAAGCCCCTGAACTCGGGCGGCGTGTTCTTGGGCAGTTCCGCGACGCTCAGGTCGGAGGCGCGGACGCGGAAGTTGCAGTGGTTGAAGAGTCGGACGACGTTGCCGCCGCGCGTCCGGACGGAGCGCTTGTAGCGGCGCAGGCCCTTCATGTTCGACATCAGATCGAAGTGGTAGAACTTGTAGGCCGGGTCGCACGAGTCGCCGGCCCGCGCGAGCGCGAAGGCGAGCGAGTTGGAGACTATCAGCTCGTCGCGGAGGCGGACGGCGTGCAGTCGCTCCAGCATGTGGGTCGGCGTGACGAAGACGACGCCCTCGTCCGCGAGCAGGCCGCCCGAGCCGAGGCAGGCGGCCGCCGCGGCGGGGTCGCCCGCGTCGAAGTCGCCGGCCCAGCCGCCCTCGAAGAAGAAGCGCTCGCGGGCCTCGACCCACGGCCCGTGTTCGACGAAGACCTCGGCGCTGCCCCGCCCGACGCGCGCGCACCACGCGAGGCGCGGCAGCGTTTCCGTCTCTGTGTAAACGAATCTCATCCTGCTCCTGCGTAGCGGCGGGCGGCGTCGGCCCCCGGGCCGCTCACGCGGCCGGCTTGCGCGCCCACACCAGCTTGCGCTCGCCGAGGCCCTCGAAGCGCGGGCGCGCGCACCCGACCTCCCCCTCCCAGAAGCGTTCGTCGCGCAGCAGCTCGATGACGAGCGGCAGGTGGCCGTCCTGCGAGTAGACGTAGCCGCCGGGGCTGAGGAGCGGGTAGAGGTGTTTGAGGCAGGTGCGCGTGGACGCGACGAGGTCAACGTCGAGGTAGACGGCCGCGACCCGCTCCCCGAAGCCCGGCATCGTCTCGTCGAACCACCCTTTGACGAACTCGCAGACCTCGGGCGCGCCGTGCTCGCGCACGTTGCGGCGCACCTCTTCGAGCGTGCCCGCGTAGCGGCCCCGCGAGAAGTCGGGCGTCTCGCCGAGGATGGTCGTGCCGTGCGCCTCCTCGTTGTCGGGCAGACCCTCGAACGAGTCGAAGACGAAGAGGCGGCGGCCGGCGAGCCGCGCCGCGAGGCTGAACTTGGCCGTGCTCCCGCCCTTGCAGCAGCCGGCCTCGACGACGCAGCCCTCGACCCCCGCGGGCAGCCCGAGGACGGTCTCGATGAACGAGAGCATCTCCTCCTGCGTGTGCGCGCAGTCCACGGCCATCGTCGTCCGGCACAGAGACCTGACGAGCGCGAGCCTCCGCGCGAGCGAGGCGGCGGGCGTCGGCCTTGAGAGGAAGCGCGCGGCCGCGCGCAGGTCGGCCGGGCGGCGGAAGATGCCCTCCGGGTACCGGATCATCTGGAAGAGGAGGACGAGCGAGTCCGGGGCGCGCGACTTGACGGCGTTCCTGAGGGCGGCGGTGTTCAAGCTGGTCTCCTACAAGGCGCGCGTGCCTTCGGCGGCGGGCGTCGGCAAATCCGCGGCGGGTGCGCGCCCCCGCCGCGCGCCCGACCCGCCCCGCGGCTCGCGCATGATGGGGCGCAGGAGGTAATCGCGGTATTGGTTCGGCTCGCCGTCGCGGCCGTCCACGGCGGCCATCGCGATGTTGAAGGCTTCGCGCGCGCTGGCGAAATGGATGCGGTAGCGGTTCGACCGCGCCGACTCTTCGAGCGCCTCCGACCAGAAGCGGCGCGCGCCCTCGCCGATGCAGGCGCTCTGGTCGAAGGTGAAGAAGCCGTGGCAGTAGAGCTTGACGAAGACCCACTCGGGGCGGCCGCGCACCGAGACGCGGGCGCCGGCCCAGCGTTCGAGCCTGCGGAAGTCGGTCGGGTAGTTGGCGGCCAGCACGCCGTCGTCGAGCCGCGGCACGGGCAGCCCGCGCACGCGCCGCTCCCAGTTGAAGACGAGCGGGCCGGTGAAGACGGCCGGCAGCCGCGGCCGGCGGCCGACTTTCAGAGAAGGCCCGGAGCGGTGCGGCACGGGCTCGTCCAGCGGGCGGCCCGGCTCGTAGACGGCGTTGAGCCGCGGAACCTGCGGACGGAGCGGCGCGGCCGGCAAGGTGAAGTCGGCGTAACAGCCCGTCTCGGCCAGCACGCGCATCTCGTTATCGACGCCGCAGAAGCGGCCGCCGGCCGAGTTCGCCAGCGCGAGGTTGCCGTGGACGAAGGCGTACTTCGGCTGGCCCCCGTCGCCTTCCCTCGAAAGGCAGCCGTGTTCTTCGGCGAGCGTGTCGCGGAACTCGACGAGGGCGCGCCGCAGATTCGCCTCAGTGTCCGGCCGCTCGACGCCGTGGTGCAGGTGCACTTCGACCTCGCCGAAGCCCTCGGCCTGCAAGCCGGCGAGGGTTTCGAGGAGCGGGCGGTGGTACTGCTCGGCCGGGTAAAAGTTGGTGTGGCGGAAGGGCGTGCCGTCCACGTCGCGGACGGCCTCGCCGGTGGCGCGCGCCAGCTCGCACCAGCGGTCGAGCCGCCGCCGCTGCTCGTCCACGGGCAGCAGCCCGCCGCGCTCGCTCCACGAAGGCTCGAAGTGGTCGGCGACCATGACGATCAGGTGGAGCGGCCCCGCGCCCTCGCGCGCGCGCCGCGCCGCCTCGCCCGCGCGCCAGAAAGGGTAGCGCGCCAGCCACGGCAGCGACCACGAAAGCTTTTCGAGAAGTCCCGAATCCTGCTCGCCCATCAATCCACCCGCCCCGCCCCGGTCGCGCCCGCGCCGGACGACTTAGTTATCGGCCGTCGGTTATCAGCCAACCGGCTTTCGTCTTACTGACAACTGACGACTGAGAACTGATAACTGATTCTTCCCTCACCCGTACTTCAGATAATAGTAGACGAGTTTCGGGTACTCCAACGCGACCGCGCGCCAGCCCCTTGCCTGCCACCACCAACTGGCCGGCGTCGGCGTCTGCCCGCCCGGCTCGACCGGCTCGACGCCGACGCGGACGCCGCTGCCGCGGAAGGCCCGCCGCGCCGCCCACAGTGCGCGCCGCGAGTGGTAGGCCGAGGTCACGAAGAGGAGCGAACGCGCCCCGGCCCGCTCGGCGTAGGCGCGCGCGGCCAACGCCTCGTCGTACGTGCCCGCGACCGGCTGCGGCAAGACCTCGACGCCCTCGGCCGGGACGCCCGCGCGGATCAGCTCGCCGCGCGCGCGCTCGACGAAAAGGGGGTTCCGCCGCTCGGCCTCCGACCACGGCCCGCGCTGGCCGTCGTCGGTCAGCACGACGCGCGGGGCGCGACCCTCGCGGTAGAGTTCGGCGGCCCGCCGCGTGCGCTCGACGTAGGCGGCCGAACCGCTCAAGACCACGAGCGCGTCGGCCCGCTCCAACCCCGCCCGCTCGACCAGCGCCCGCGCCGCCGCCCACGCCGCGACAGGCCACGCCGCCGCGAGCGCGACGGCCGCGACCAGCAAGCGC
>DATMVI010000271.1:0-2897 GCA_035563275.1 Pyrinomonadaceae bacterium | reverse complement strand
CGCGGCGAGGGGCCGGGTGACGCGCGTCGAGGCGGGCCGCGGGGGCTTCAGCTTCGGCAAGATGGCCGTCGTCCTCGGCGCGTGGGCGCTCTCGAAAGTCGGCCTGAGCCGGCCCGTCAGGAAGCAATAGTTTCGGGCTCGGGGTTAAAGGCAGCAGGCGGAAGCCCGGCCGCGGGCGAAGGCGTTGAGGCTACTTTGAAGCCCGACGCCCTCGCCCGCGGCCGGGCTTGCGTTCTTAACCCGACACCCGAGACTACAGTTGCGCCATCGCGACGCCGAGGAGGATGACTTTCCTGATGCCGCGGTAGAGCGGCTCGATCTCGCACCACTCGGTGAGGGCGTGCGAGTCGCCGCAGGGGGCCGCGCCGGTCGAGATGGCCGAGATGCCCGCGATGAGGGCGACGTTCGAGTTGTTCGAGCCGGTCGTCGTGATGACGGGCCGGAAGCCGAGCGCGTAGTGGACGGCCTCGGCCGTCTTGACGAGCGCCGAGTCGCGGTGGCCGGGCAGTTGCGCCGCGGGCGTCGAAGAGATCAGCTCGGTCTCCACGGTCATCCTCTCCCGCTCGGCCTCCTCCTTCAGGATGGCCGCGATCTTCCGCTCGAACTCCGCGATGACCTCGTTGCTCGTCGAGCGCAGGTCGACGGTGAACCACGCGTCGGCCGCCTTGGCGTTGACCACGTCGGCCGCGCCCGTCATGCCGACGTTGAGGTTCGTGGGTGGGTTCGCCGGCAGGGGCAGCGCGTAGATGCGCGCGATGGCGCGGGCCATCGGGAGGGTGGCCGAGTTGGGCGGCGTGCGCGAGCGCGTGTGGCCGCCGGGGCCGACGAAGTGGTGCCGGTACCAGTGGATGCCGATGCCGCCGTAGGTCATGCCCTCGAAGCCGCCGTCGAGCGCGATGTAGTGGCCGATGCGCCTCCGGTTCTCCCTGACGAACTGCTCGACGCCGCGGAAGGTCGTCTCCTCCTCGACCGTGAAGAGGAAGACGAGGTCGCCCTTCGTCCTGATGCCGGCCGCGTCGAGCGCGCGCAGGGTGGCGAGCATCGCCACGATGTTGCGCGTGTCGTCGCCGACGCCGGGCGCGTAGATGCGCCCGTCCTTGACGACGGCCTTGATCTTCAGCCCCTCCTGAAAGACGGTGTCGAGGTGCGCGTCGAGGACGACCACGGGGCCGCCGCCCGTGCCCTTGCGCGTGGCGATGAGGTTGCCGGCCTCGTCGTAGCGCACCGCGACGCTCGGCGAGGCGCGGAGGATTTTCTCGACGACGGCGGCGCGCTCCCGCTCCTTGCCCGACGGCGCGTTGACCTCCGTGATGGCGATCCATTCGCGCAGGATGCGGTCGCGCTCGCGCTCGACGTGCGCGAAGGCGGCCTGCACGTCGGGGCGCGCCATCAGCGCCTTCACCGCGTCGTCGTAGGGTTGGCCGGCCTGCGCGCGGGCCGCGGCGCAGAGGCTCAGGCAGACGATGAGGGCGGCGGCCGCACGGGTGAGAGTTGCGCTCGTCAATTTTTTTCACCTCGCTCGTCAGGTTCGCCGCGAGCGCCGGGCGCTTGCGGGCGTCAGCCCCTCTTCCGGAGGGCCTTGATCTTCGGCGCGAGCATGGGGAAGGGGACGTGCTCGGCCTGCCGGCCGGTGCGGCGCATCAGCTCGACCATGCGGAGCGCGCCGTCGGCGTTACGCGTGTGGACGATGATGGTGGAGGCGGCCTGCCGGTCGGGGCGCTCGGCGAGGAAGCGGGCCACGGCGTAGCCGGTGCGCTCGTCGTCGAACCCCTCGGCGTAGTAGTGCTCGGGCAAAAGGTCGTGGTCGAGGAAGACCAGATCGTAGGTGTTCGAGGCGAGCAGTTCGACGGCGCGGGCCGGCTCTTCGGCCACGTCGAGGCGGTCGCCGCGGAAGTTGCGCGCGAACCACTCGTGGCGCACCACGTCGTCGTCGAGCAGGAAGACGCGCAGCGGCGCGCGCGCCGTCAGCAAACTTTCGAGTCCCAGCTTGTTGAGCAGACCTTGTAGAACACCCATGCCGCGCAGCCGCGCGACGCCCGAAGAGGCCCGAGAGGTCGGGGGGCGTCGCATTCTCCCCCGGTCAAAAAGTTTGTCGGCGTGAGACTATAACACAGCCCCGGCCGGCCGAAGGGAGGCCCGGAACGCGCGCGCCACTTGAACTGGCGGCCCGGTTCGTGGCATGTTCTCCCCCGCGTCCCACCTCGCGATTTGTCGCAATGTCAAAATGTCCTTATTGCGCAAGGCCGCTCCGGATGGGGGGCATCCGCTGCCGCGCGTGCCGCCGTTGGGTGCTCGGCTGGCCGCACCTGCTCATCCTAACCCTGCTCGCCGTCGCCGTCGTCATCGGCCTGCTCGAACTGCATTACTATCTCGCCAAGCCGAACCCGATGAAGTGAGTTTAGATTCAGGCGCCGGCCGCCGGTCGTCAGTTTTCAGTTTTTTGTCTTTACTGACGACCGACAACCGGCGGCCGGCGCCTGAATCTAACATCCGATGAAACAGATTCTCCAGAACCGGAAGTCGGGTGAGGTCGAGGTGGCCGACGTGCCGGCCCCGGCCCTCCAACGCGGGCGCGTGCTGGTGCGCGCCGCCGCCTCGCTCATCAGCGCGGGGACGGAGCGCGCGGCCGTCGACCAGAACCGCAGGGGGCTGCTGGGGCGCGCGCTCGAACAGCCCGAGCTGGTGCGCAAGGCCGTGGCGCGCGCCCGCGAGGAGGGCGTGGCGAGCGCGGTCGAGGCCGTGCGCTCGAAGCTGGGCGAGGCGGTCGCGCTCGGCTACAGCGCGGCCGGCGTGGTCGCGGGCGTCGGCGAAGGCGTGCGCGGCTTCGCGCCGGGCGACCGCGTGGCCTGCGCGGGCGTCGGCTACGCCTCGCACGCCGAGGTGCTCTCCGTGCCGCA
>DATMVI010000270.1:0-4732 GCA_035563275.1 Pyrinomonadaceae bacterium | reverse complement strand
CGGCGAGCGCCCTCGCCAACGACCCCATCGCCGGCCCGTCCGCCCCGTCGCCGTCGCCCTCGCAGAGTTTCCTCGCGCAGGAGGACTCGGCGCAGGCCGGCACGGGCGTCTTCACCATCCCGCCCGACACGACGGGCGCCGTCGGCCTCGACAAAATCTTCGTCAACCTCAACAACAACTACCGCGTCCAGAACAAGACGACCGGCGCGGCGCTCTCGACCGTCGCGCCCGACGCCTTCTGGGCCGCCGTCGGCGCCGACGGCGTCTTCGACCCGCGCGTCGTCTACGACCCTTACAACCACCGCTGGGTTCTCGCGGCCGTCTCGCACTCGCCCGACCCGAACCGGCAGGCCCAGACCTTCGGCCAGTCGTCCGTCCTCATCGGTGTCTCCGAGACCGCCGACCCCGAGGGCGACTTCCTGCTCACGCGCTTCGTCGTCGGCTGCGCGCCCGGCGCCCCCGGCTGCGACGCCGACGGCGAGTGGGCCGACTTCCCGATGCTCGGCTTCAACAAGAACTGGGTGGCCGTCTCGTGGAACCAGTTCACCATCAACGGCAACTTCTTCGTCTCCGGCGAGGCGCTCACGCTCGACTACGCGGCGCTGCGCGCGGGAACCGTCACGGCCTCGCGCGTGAGGCTCGCGGCCGGCGTCGAAGGCTCTTTCTGCATGCACCCGGCGACGACGCTTTCGCCGTCCGAGCCGACGCTCTACTTCGTCAGCCACGTCAACAGCGAGGCCGCCGCCTACCGCGTCTTCAACCTGACGGGCACGCCCGCCGCGCCCGCGCTCACGGCCGGCGCGGTCAAGGTGCGCGACGTTCACGGGCAGGGCGCGTGGGCGCAGCCCTTCGGCGACCTCCTGCCGCAGAAGTGCGCGCCCGGCGTGAGCATCCCGACGCAGACGTGCCCGGCCTCGCCGCGCCGCATCGACGTGGGCGACGCCTACGTCCGCTCCAACGTCGTCTTCCGCGGCGGCCGGCTCTACTACCCGCAGACCGTCTCGCTGCCGGCCGGCCTCTCGCCCGCCTTCTCGCGCACGGGCGCGCAGTGGACGGCGCTCGACGCCGCGACGCACGAGGACGTGGACGGCGGCAGGGTCTACGACCTCGAAGCGACCGCGACGAACGGCGGCAGTTGGTACGCCTACCCCTCGCTCGCCGTCAACAGAAACGGCGACATCCTGCTCGGCTTCTCCGAGTTCGAGTCGGACGACTACGCCGACGCCGGCTACGCCCTGCGCCTCGCGACCGACGCCCCCGGCACGATGCGCGACCCCGTCATCTACAAGGAGGGCGAGGACTATTACGAGAAGACTTTCGGCGGGTCGCGCAACCGCTGGGGCGATTACAGCCACGCGGTCGTAGACCCCTCGAACGACCGCGACCTGTGGACGATTCAGGAGTACGCGCGGCCGCGCGTGGGGCTGACGGGGCTGGATCAGAACGACTCGCGCTGGGGCACTTGGTGGGCGAAGGTTTCGCTGCCGGCCGCGGAGGGCGACCTCGTCATCAGCGAGTTCCGCCTGCACGGCCCCGGCGGCGCGAACGACGAGTTCGTCGAGATTTTCAACGCGAGCGGGAGCGACCTGCGCGTGGCGACCGCCGACGGCTCGGCCGGCTACGCGCTCGTCGCCTCGGACGGCGGGCCCCGCTTCACCATCCCGAACGGCACCGTCATCCCGGCCCGCGGCCACTTCCTCGGCGTCAACTCGACCGGCTACTCGCTCGGCTCGCACCCGGCCGGCGCGGGCGGCGCGACCGCCGCGGGCGACGCCGCCTACGCGGCCGACATCCCCGCGAACGCCGGCCTCGCCCTCTTCCGCACGGCCGACCCGGCCGGCTTCACCCTCGCCAACCGGCTCGACGCCGTCGGCTCGACGGCCGTCGCCGACGCGCTCTACCGCGAGGGGGCCGGGCTCGCGCAGATCGCGCCGCCCGCCGCCTCGAACCACAGCTTCTACCGGAGCCTGTGCCCCGGCAACACGCCGAACTTCGGCTCCTCGCTCGGCTGCGTCCTCGGCGGCGCGGGGCTGCCGCGCGACACCGACGCCAACGAGCACGACTTCGTCTTCGTGGACACGGCGGGCGCGAACGCGGGCGCGGGCCGACGGCTCGGCGCGCCGGGGCCGGAGAACCTCTCCTCGCCCGTCGAGCGCAACGGCGGCTTCGTCACCTTCCTGCTCGACGCGACGCAGGGGGCCGCCGCGCCGCCCAACCGCCTGCGCGTCCAGTCGGCCGACCCGGCCAACAACTCGGCCCTCGGCACGATGGAGCTGCGCCGCCGCGTCGTCAACCACACGGGGCAGAGCGTGACGCGGCTGCGCTTCCGCGTCGCCGACGTGACGACCTTCCCCGCGCCCTCGGGCTTCGCCGACCTGCGCGCGCGGACGGCCGGCGCGGTCGTCGTCAGCGGCGTCGCCGACACGGCGACCTGCTCGCCTCTGGCCGCGCCGTGCTCGGTCACGGTGCGCGGCACGAGCCTCGACACGCCGCCCGCGCAGGCTTCGGGCGGCGGCTTCAACTCGGCGCTCACCGTCACGCTGCCGGCCCCGCTCGCGCCCGGCGCGTCCGTCAACGTGCGCTTCCTCTTCGGCGTCCAGCAGACCGGCAACTTCCGCTTCTACGTCAACGTCGAAGCCCTGCCTTAGAGCAGGTTAACTCGGAGCCCGCAGCCCGGGGCCCGGAACTTTTTTTATTCGCCGGAGGACGACGAGGGCGATGCCGGACATGATGAGCAGCCCGCCGGCCAGCGTGCGCCACGTCAGCTCCTCGTCGAGGACGAGCATGCCGAGCAGGACGGCGAAGAGCGGGGTGACGAGCGCGATGAGCATCGTCTTCGTCACGTCCATGTTCCGCACCAGCCAGTAGAAGAGCAGGAAGGCGACGACCGAGCCGACCACCGTCAGGTAGAGGAGCGAGACGACGGCCAGCGGCGTCCAGTTGTAGCCGGCGGGGTTGCCCTCGAAGGCGAGGGCGTAGGCCGTGAGCGGCAGCAGCCCGCAGAGCATCTGCCCGGCGGCCAGCAGCGCCGGGTCGAGCTGCCTGCCGTAAGCCTTCACGAGCACGTTGGAGTAGGCCACGCAGACCGCGCCGAGGACGATGGCCGCGCTGCCCCACAAGGCCATCTCGCCGGCCGCGCTCAACTGGTTCGAGAAGATGACGCCGACGCCCGCGACGCCTAAGCCGACGCCCGCGAGCCTCGCCGCCGTCAGGCGCTCGCCCGGCAGGTGGAGGTGCGCGAAGACGAGGCCGAAGCCGGGGATGGTCGCCTGCAACAGCGCGGCCAGCCCCGAAGAGATGTGCTGCTCGCCCCAGAAGAGCAGCCCGTAGTTGAGGCCGAAGGCGAGCACGCCGGTCGAGAGGATGAGCGCCCAGTCGCGGCCCGCGCGCGGCAGCGGGCGGCGGCGCGCGGCGACGATGCCGATGAGGATGGCCGAGGCGAGAAAGAAGCGCGTGGCGGCGAACCCGACGGGCGGCAGGTCGCGCAGCCCGAGCTTGATGAACAGCCACGTGGAACCCCAGATCGCCGCGAGCAGCAGCCAGACGACGCGTGCCTTCATCCGGCTTTCATACGACAGGCGGAAGAAAAAGGGAAGCGGGGCGGCGTCGGCCGCCTACCGCCTTGTCCTTCCTCTCATCGGCCGGCCTCTGGGGATAAGCTGGGGCGTGCGGAGGGGCGGGGTTCAGTTGGCCGGGCCGCGCGCGGCCTCGGGGTTGAAGTCAACCACGTTGCTGGCGGCGGGCAGGGCGTGCGGGCGGATGCCGTAGCGCTTGATCTTGGCGTTGAGCGTCGTGACCTTGATGTTGAGCAGGCGCGCGGCTCGGCGCTGGTGGCCGCCCGTGTTCATCAGGGCCCAGCGGATCAACTCGGTCTCGAAGCGGCGCACCTCGGCGGCGAAGTCCAGCTCGGGACGCCCCTCGAACTTGTCGTGGCCCTTGAGCGACTCGACCTCGCGCAGCAGCGCCAGCGTCAGCTCCTTGAGCGTCTTGACCTTCAGCGACGCCGCCGCCGGCTCAGGCCCGGCTTCCGCCTGCAAGCTCTCGTGCGCGTAATGCTTCCTCTGTTCCAGCATGTTTGAAAGCTCCTTTCGTGCTTTCCCCTCCGTTTCGGCCGTGGATCAAAAGGCCCGGCGGTAAGTCAGTCCCGCACGGCCTTCAGTTGTTCGACGCAGTGGGCCTCGACCGTCCTCGTGTTGCGCGCGCTCAGCGCGTGGTCGAATCCGTCGTTGGGCAGCAGCCAGTCGCCGTCGGGCCCCTGCACGATGTGCCCCAGCTCGTGCAGCAGGATGAGCGCGCCCCCCTGCGCGGTGTGGGCCGCGAAGCTCCCGACCGCCATGCGCGGGGCCGAGGGCCGCGCCGCGTCCGGCCCGAGCGGGCCGTCGAGGTTGAGCGTCGCCTCGTCGAAGAGGCGGTAGGACGCGCCCGTCAGGCTGTTCCGGTAGTAGGCGAAGCCGCCCGACATCCGGATCGCCACCAGTCGGTTGCCGAGCGGCCGCATGCTCAGCCGGCGCGCGAACTGGTTGAAGGCCTCCGCCGCCTTCGCCGGCCCGCCGAAGAAGCGGCTGCACCGGTTCTCCCCGCTCAGGATGCGGAAGACGGCCGCGTAAGACTTCTCGACGGCCAGCCCGCGCGCGTCGAGCGGCGTCGGGACGGGCGCGGGGCGCGCGGCCGGAGGCAGCGAGACCTCCGGGACTTCAGCGCCGGCGCGCTCGACGCAGCCGACGGGCGATGG